>JANYBR010000100.1 GCA_025360685.1 Pseudomonadota bacterium | reverse complement strand
CGTATTTCTTGGCCATGTCCAGCGGATAGAATTTTCCATGCTTCTCGGCGATGTACATCATGATCGCGCCGGACTCGAAGAGGCGCACTGCTGCGCCGCCACCCTTCGGCTCGGTGTCGACCAGGGCGGGCATGCGGTTGTTGGGCGAGAATTTCAGGAACTCGGCATCGAACTGGTCGCCGCGGCCGATGTTGGTGGCTTTGATCTCATAGGGAACGCCCAGTTCTTCCAGCAGGATCGTGACCTTCTTGCCGTTCGGTGTCGGCCAGTAGAAAAGTTCAAGCATTGCGCCTCTCCGGTTTTCGCCTGGGCCGAGCCTAGCATGAAGGCGTATGCGTTGCGCGCATCGGGGGCATCGCTAGACTGCCGCCGCAAAATACCCGGAGGATTTTCATGACTATTTCGATGTACCAGGTTTCGGTTCCCGTGTTCCTGCGCAATCTGAACGCGCTGAACGGCGTGCTGGACAAGGCTGCTGCGTTGGCCGAGGCGCGCAAGCTCGACCAGGCGGTGCTGCTCGGCCAGCGCATCTATCCCGACATGTTCCCGCTCAATGTCCAGGTCGGGCAGGTCTGCACCCACGCCCTGCGCGGCGTGGCCCAGCTTGCCGGATTGACGCAGCCCGATTTCGGCGCACCGGAAACGACGATCGCGGGCCTGAAGGAACGCGTCGGCAAGACAATCGAGTTCGTCAAAAACGCCTCAGCCGCCCAGGTCGACGGCACCGAGGACAAGGAGATCGTGCTCAAATTCGGCACGCGCGAAATGAAGTTCCGCGGCCAGGATTTCCTGGTCGGCTTCACCTTGCCGAATTTCTTCTTCCATTACACGACGGCGTACAACATCCTGCGCAGCGTCGGCCTGGAAGTCGGCAAGCGCGATTTCATGGGGGCGGCGTAGGTCCGAAATTTTCCTCCCCCGTCGTTACGGGGGGTCGATCGGCCGCGCTCGGACCCTTGGCACGCGGCCATCGACGGATTGGCGCGTGCGCCAAGACGGAGGGGGAGGCCGCGCAGTTGGTACGCTGTCGCTACCAACCCCCTCCGCCTCGCTCGCAAGTGCTCGCTCAGCACCTCCCCCGTAACGACGGGGGAGGAAAGTTACGCGAAATCCTTTGCCAACGCCTCGCGCACGTCGGGCGCCATCATTGCCATGTGGCCGTAGTTGGGATGGGACATGCCGATGACGATCGGTTCGGCGCCAGAGCGGAATGCGGCGATCTGCGCCGGCGTGAGCTTGAAGCGCAGCCAGTGCACCGATGACGTCTTGCCCTCCGGCGTAGTGCGGTCCTCATAGTCTGTGGGAGTTGCCTTGATGCGCTCCTTGCCGATGTCGAGAAAGACGCTGTCCTCGATATGACCGAGCTTGCGCAGTTCGCGCTCGCGCCGATCGGCATCCTCGATCTCGATCATAAAGGTGGCGATCAGCTCGTCGCCCTGCGGGATCAGCGGATTATAGACTTCGAGTTCACCGGCGATCTGCGCGCTGCCGCCCTTTTCAATGCGCAACATCTCCTGCACCTGCAGCCACATCGAAGCGTAGTTTTCGAAATAGAGCGTGGCGTAGGGCCCGACTTCGATGCGCCGGCTCTTCTTTTCGGCGATGGAGGCGGTGCGAAGTTCGGCACGGCGTGCATTGTAGTCGGAGTCCGAAAGAATGTCGGCGGCTGTGATCGTGCGCTGTGCGGCGGACATTTAATTCTCCAACAGCCCGAAGGCGCGGGCCATGATTTCGATCGGGTGTTCCGGCTCGCGCACCTTGGCTTGCGTCCCGTCCCGGGTCGCGAGTTCGCCGACCTGGCTGACGATGTGCTGGGCGGCGAGCGGACAGTCAGAAACGATATGGCCGAGCGACTGTTGCGCCGCGCTGCGAAACACCGGCCGCCCGATCTTGACGGCCAGAGCGTGCGTTGGCTTCACCACACCGAATGTGCCGCCATGGCCCGAGCAGCGCTCGATGACATCGACCGGCGTATCGGGAATGAGGCGCAGCATCTCGGCCGCCTTCGGTCCCATGTTCTGCGCCCGCGCGTGACAGGCCAGGTGCACGGTGACGCCTTCGGACAACGGCCTCAGGCCGGCCGGCAGGCCCTCTTTCTTGGCGATGTCGACGACATATTGATCGATATCGAAGGTCGCCTTGGCGACGCGCTGCACGTCTTGGTTTTCCGGAACGATCAGCGGCCATTCGAATTTCAGCATCAGACCGCAGGAGGCGGTGAGCGCGACGATGTCGTAGCCGTGGTCGATCAGCTTGACGAACTCCCTCGAAACCTTCGCGGCATTCGCGGCGACGCGTTCGAGCTCGGCCTGTTCCAGGAACGGCATGCCGCAGCAGCCCGGATAGGCCACCTTGGTCTCAACGCCGATGTGACTGAGCACCGCACGCGCCGCCATGCCTGTCGCCGGTTTGTTGTAGTTGACGAAGCAGGTGGCATAGAGCGCAGCCTTGCGTTTGCCAAAGGCAGGCGCCGCTTGGTTGGCGCGTGCCGGATCACGGCGATCGGCAGAGACGAAAGTGCGTGTGTGAAATTTCGGCAATGGCGCCGTGCGATCGATGCCCGTGACGGCTTCTATCACCGGACGCGTCAGCGAATTGTCCTTGTCCGATGCCCAGTTGATCACCGGCGAGGCGAAGCGTGCCAGCTTGCCGTTGCGATCCATTTCGGCGAGCTGCTGTTGGGTGAAATTCGTCTTGCCCTGTTTCGCCTCGACCGCGCGGGCGCGCAGGATCAGGTGCGGGAAATCCAGATTGAAAGCGTGCGGCGGCACATACGGGCACTTGGTCATGAAGCACATGTCGCACAGCGTGCAGGCTTCGACGACGGACGCGAAGTCGTCCGACTTCACGCTCTCGACACTTTCGTCCTTGCTGTTGTCGATCAGATCGAACAGGCGCGGAAAGGCGTCGCACAGATTAAAGCAGCGCCGGCAGCCATGGCAGATGTCGAACACGCGGCGCATCTCCTTGTCGAGAGAGTCGGCGTCGGTGAACTGCGCATCGCGCCACGCGATGGGATGGCGCGTCGGCGCGCCGAGGGAGCCTTCTTGGGACATATTTGGATTCTCTTTCCTCCCCCGTCGTTACGGGGGAGGTGGATCGCCTGCTACGTCG
>JANYBR010000075.1 GCA_025360685.1 Pseudomonadota bacterium | reverse complement strand
AAGCGAAGGGTCAAGCTTGACCTGAAACCAGTTCATCGCCCAGTGCAGGTGCGGCCCGGTAGCGCGTCCCGTCTGTCCGATCAGGCCGATGACCTGCCCGCGCTGCACCACCTCGCCAGCCTGCACCATTCTTTTGCTCTGGTGCAGATAGCAGGTCGACACACCGTGCCCGTGATCGAGCAGGATAAAACCACCGTCGAGATAGTAGTCGTCCGAAATGGAAACGGTTGCATTGGCCGGCGCCCTGATCGGAGTGCCCTCCGCATTGGCCATGTCCACGCCCATGTGCGGCGCCATGGTCTTTCCGTTGTCGATACGCTCGCTGCCAAACACACCGCTCAAGATGCCTGCTGCCGGCCAGTCGAACGGCTCGACAAACCACATCAGATCGCTGTCCTTACGTCGTTCCTCGAAGATCGCTTCGCTTTCCCGATGAATGCGATCCCATGCATCGACCGGTGGAGTCACGGTATCGGGCGGCAGGCCATTTATCGTCTCGACGGCGTATTGCCTGACGACCGGCACGGCATAGCGGACTTCTGAAGTCCCGTCCGGAAATCGGACGGCTATTCGCGCGGCGGCTGTTCGGTTCCATCCCAGTCCGCAGGCAAAAACACCATTCGGCGAAACATGAACAGCCAATTCGTCGAATGTCACATGCGAGCCGGGACTAGTCCGTCCGACGATCAGACTGCCCTGCTCCATCGAACCGTTCAGTTCGACGCGGGACACCGTTGCGCAGGCCGCGAGTGGCGCGGCTGTGAAAAGAGCGCCCCCGGCCAGCATCAGCCGGCGAGAAATCATTTTGGAGTCTTCCCGGTTTCCTGCATCCGTTTCAGAGCCACGGCGGGATTGGCATAGGCCTCCTGCAGGTCAACGCTCCAGTAGCGCAGCGCGTCTACCGGAATATGGACACCGGTGACGGCACAGATCACAAACGACCCGGCCTTCACCACCCGATATTCGCCGTCGAGGTATTCCAAGTCCGCGAGCCCTTCGGGCCGCAGATCGCGTTCCATTTTATTCATGACCCTAGTCTAACCAACAGAACGTCTAAAACAAACTTTCCTGTCCACCGCCCGAAGATTTCACGCGCGATTTTGGCTTGGGCGGGGCCGGACCGTCTGCTACGGCCGTTCGGGTTCCATCGGCAAAATCGAGCGATAGCCGTTCACCAGACGCGACGGACTTGGCTCGGCGGCGAACCGCACCGTCCTCGCCACGGACGAGCACAAAACCGCGCTCGATGACCGAACGATAAGAGACGCTGTGCATGACCCGGCCGATTGCATCTAGCTGCTTTCGCGACTCAATGAGCCGGGCGCTCTGTCCGCGGTTCAGCCGATCGGTCATCGCCTTCAAACGCTCTCTGCTTAGATTGAATTGGCGCGATATGCGACTGGGGCGCAGCACGGCTGCACTCTCGGTCAGTGCACGACGATGTTCCTGCAGATTGGCCTTCAGTGCCGAAGCCATTCGTTCGCCCGCAAAGTCCAGCCGCTGGCGAGGCGCCCCGAACAGTTGCTCGGCACGAGGCAGAATGCGGACCGTCTGCGTCAGGTGCCGGCGCCGCTCGTCCATGTGTGCGGTAAAGGTCCGAAGCAGCCGGCGTTCGAAGTCGAGCGTCTGGGCAAGCAGTTCGCTGCGAACCGGAACCGCTAACTCCGCTGCCGCCGTTGGAGTCGGCGCGCGCATGTCAGCCACAAAGTCGATCAGAGTCGTATCGGTCTCGTGTCCGACGGCTGATATCAGCGGGATGCTACCTGAAAAAACTGCACGGACGACCGCTTCCTCGTTGAACGCCATCAAGTCTTCGATGGCGCCGCCGCCACGCGCTACGATCAATAGATCCGGCCGAGGCACCGGGCCGCCCGGTGCGATAGCATTGAATCCAGCGATCGCAGCCGCAACTTCCGCAGCCGCACGTTCGCCTTGCACGGCGACTGGCCAGAGCAAAACGTGGCGGGGAAAACGCGCGTCCAGACGGTGCATGATGTCGCGGAGGACCGCACCCGTGGGCGAGGTGATCACTCCGATCACGTTCGGCAGGAATGGCAGGCTCTTCTTGTGCGCCGGGTCGAACAATCCTTCCGCCGCAAGCTTCTTCTTGCGCTCTTCCAGCAAGGCCATGAGCGCGCCCACCCCGGCCAGTTCGACCTGCTCGACGATGATCTGGTAGCGAGACGAGCCCGCGTAGGTTGAAATTCTACCCGTGCAGACGACCTCAAGGCCTTGCTGGGGCTTGACCTTGAGCCGCTGAGCCGTGCCGCGCCAGCATACGGCGTTCAGGACGGCCTTGTCGTCCTTGAGATCGAAGTAAACGTGGCCCGAAGACTGAAACGTGACTTTGCTCACTTCGCCGCGGACGCGCACGAACGGAAAGGCGTCCTCGACCGTGCGCTTAAGTGCGGCCGAGACTTCGCTCACCGAATATTCGGGCAAATTGGGGCGCGCGGCTGCATCGGACATGATTCCGATGTTATAGGAACTCCATCGAAACGAGTCTGGAATTTCACGATTCCAGCGGCAGGGGTCTGGCCATGAAGGTTCTCCTAATCGGCTCGGGCGGACGCGAGCACGCGCTGGCATGGGCCCTCAGCGCGAGCCCATTGCTGACCAAGCTCTATTGCGCGCCGGGAAACGCGGGCATCGAGGCGGTCGCGGAATGTGTGCAGATCGGCGCGATGGACTTCGACGGCCTGATCGCCTTTGCCCGCGAAAAAAAGATCGACTTCGCAGTGATCGGATCTGACCAGCCGCTGGTCGGCGGACTGTGGGATGCGTTCGAGGCGGCAGGCATTCGC
>JANYBR010000063.1 GCA_025360685.1 Pseudomonadota bacterium | reverse complement strand
TTGGCCTTGTTGGCCGCCTCTGCCTTTTCTTGCGCGGCCTGCATAGCCATGGCCTGATGTTTTCGCGCTGTTATGTCTCGCGAAACGCTCACCACGTTGAGAGCTTCACCCGACTGAATGTCGAATATCGTGCGCGTAGTGGTCTCGAGCCAGACATAGTGGCCGTCGCGATGTTGCATGCGATACGTCGCCAGAATATTTTCATTCGGACTCGGGCGCTTTAAAAGCTTGTCGGCCTCGGCGAAATCGTCGGGGTGAATGAACCGCTTGTAGCCGCCATTCTCAATCTCGGCGGCAGAGCGTTTGAGCACACGCTCCAACGCATTCGAAGCGAAGAGCAACTCTGAATCCGGAGAGTAGAGAATGATGATGTCTGAGGCCTCCTCCGTCATCACACGATACATCTGTTGCGCTTTTGCCCGGGCTTCTTCGGAACGAACTTGCAGGGTTACGTCCTGGCACACGCCCAGAACGGCCAGCGTGCGCCCGTTCTCGTCGACGTCGACTTCGCCCTGAGTGTCGACGATCTGTGCCATGGCATTCGGATGTCGAGAGCGAGAGCGATAGCGAAAGGGTGAACGGGTTTTAATCGCGTTTGCGATGGCGTCGCGGATGATTGCTACATCGTCTGGCTCGATTTGCTCGAAGAGCCACTCAATATCGGCCGTTCGCCTTGTCGGATCCTCGCCGAGCAGGCGGTACATTCCCGGGGACCAGTAGTAGGAATTCTCGACGAGGTCGAACCGCCAATAGCCGATATGGGCTGCGCGCTCGGCCAAATCCAGATGCGAACGCACGCGCTTGATGCGTGCGGCGCGCTTGGCCTGGTCTTCGTCGTCGTTCATGTCGCTTCCCGAGGCGGCACACGCCGCTGACGGGCAACATAAACGCTGCGAGGTTAAACAACCTTTGCTTGCACTCGCATCGGTTCGATAATCTTAACCACCGGTTTACGAAATGCGTTAGCCGTTCGCGCCCGCCCGTTTGGCGTAGTGCCACGCGCGTTGCGCAAGCGGACGCACGGCGGCGGCGTTTTGCGCTGCGTTGGCATTGGCTGCCGTGCCGTCGCGCACGCGGCCAACTATGCCTTGAAGAATGCCGGCAAGGCGGAAGAAGTTGTACGCCGCATAGTAATCCATGTTCGGCGTCTCGGTGCGACCCGTGCGCTTGCAGTACATCGCCACATATTGGTCCATCGTGGGGATACCGAGCGCCGCATAGTCAACACCCATGATCGAGCCCGCGCTGGTGCCGCGTCCGTCTTGCTGCCACTGCATCAGATGATAGGTGAAGTCGGCCAGCGGATCGCCGATGGTGGACAATTCCCAGTCGATGACCGCCAGCACCTTCGGTTCCGTCGCATGCAGGATCATGTTGTCGAGGCGATAGTCGCCATGAACGACTGATGGCTTTCCCTCAGCGGGCAGATGTGCAGGCAGCCACTCGATAAGCTTGTTCATCTCATCGATCGTTTCAGTCTCGGACATCTGGTACTGTTTGGTCCAGCGCGAAATCTGCCGCGCCACATACGACGTCGGCTTGCCAAAATCTTCGAGGCCGATCTTGACATAGTCCAGGTTGTGGAGCCGCGCGAGTGTCTCGTTCATGGCATCGTAGGTCGCCCAGCGCTGCTTCTTGTCCATGTCCGGCAGCACACCCTCCCAAAGTATGCGGCCCTCGACGCAATCCATGACATAGAACATCGTGCCTGCGATGCTTTCGTCCTCACATAGGATGTACGGCTTGGCCACCGGGAAGCCGGTCGGGTAAAGCGCCGAGATCACCTTAAATTCTCGATCCACTGCGTGCGCGCTCGGCAGTAGCTTTCCTGGCGGCTTGCGGCGCATGACATATTTGCGGTTCGGGGTGACGAGTTGATAGGTCGGGTTCGACTGACCGCCCTTGAACTGGCGCACTTCGAGCGGCGTTTGAAATCCCTCAATCCGGTCGGCGAGATAGGCCTCCAGCTTCTTCACATCGAAGGCATGCGCCGTGGTGACTTCCTTCGTGCCAGAGAACGTTTCCTGACGGCTCGCGCCTGCCTGGCTCATCGCCATACTCCCGGTTTCAATGCTCGTTGGCGGTATTTTTGACCGTTTGGCGGCCTGGCACAAGTCTTCAGGCCCGCGCCACTTCAATGCGGGGAGAGGATCGGGGCGAGAGCGTCAGCCACATCGGCATTGCGGCGAACATGCACCGCCTGAAGTCCACAGGCGCGTGCGCCTTCTACATTGGCGAGCCCGTCGTCGAAGAACAGTATGCGCGAAGCCGGAACGCCAATTTCGTGGGCTACGTGTTCGAACGCTTGCCTGTCCGGTTTGCGCAGGCCGATTGTGGACGACACGAATACCTTGCGGAACGGCTTGAGGACATCCGCGTATTCCACCGACCAGAATCGTTCATGCGCGCAATTGGTGTTGGAAAACAGGTAAGTGGGTAGTCGCGCGCAGGCGGCTTCGAGCCACTCGGTCACGCCTACGATTACGCCGCCGAAAATGGCGTTCCAGCCTTCAAGGAATTGCCCATCTGAGATGTCTATGCCAAGCGACGAGCGCAGCGTTGCGAAGTACGCAACGTCGCTGATCGCGCCCCGTTCGTGAAGCATATGGGCATCGTCGGCCGTAAAGCGCCTAGTGATGACGTCCGGTTCGCAACCTGCATGTTCAGCCCATCGCGTCGCCACGCGCGCAAAATCGACATCGACGATCACACCGCCAAGATCGAAAAGCAGCGCTTGAACGGGTTCGCCCATCTCAGGCCTTTTCCCGCGCCAACGCTCGCCAGCCTATGTCGCGGCGACTGAAGCAGCCCTCCCAATGGATCAAATCCACGGCCGCGTAGGCGCGCGATCGGGCCTCGGCCACTGTCTTTCCTGTAGCCGTCACGCTCAACACGCGACCACCAGCAGTGACGATGCGACCATCGCGCCGTTCGGTGCCGGCATGGAAAATCTGCACGCCGGGTAGCCGCGCCGCCGCGTCCAGCCCGCTGATGACATGGCCCTTCTCGTAGGTTCCAGGATAACCTTTCGACGCCATCGCCACCGTCAGCGCCACGTCGTCGCTCCAGCGCAGATCGATGTCCTTCAGCATTCCGTCGCGCATGGCGACCAGCGCAGTCAGCAGATCGCTCTTCAGCCGCACCACATGCACCTGGCACTCCGGATCGCCGAAGCGGCAATTGTATTCGACCAGCTTGGGACCCTCCTTGGTGAACATCAGCCCGAGATACATCACGCCGGCATAAGCTATGCCCTTGGCCTTCATCGCCGCGACGGTCGGCCGGATGAAGCGCTCCATCGCCAACGCCTCCATAGCAGGAGAAAGCACCGGCGCCGGCGAGTAGGCGCCCATGCCGCCGGTATTCGGCCCCTTGTCGCCGTCGAACACCCGCTTGTGGTCCTGGGCGCCCGCCAGCGGTATGACCGTCTCGCCGTCGCTGAGCGCGAAGAAGCTGGCTTCCTCTCCCGCCATGAATTCCTCGACCACGACCTGGCGGCCGCTGTCGCCGAAACCGCCTTCGAGCATGAAGTCGACGGCCCTGTGTGCCTCGGGCTGCGTCTCGGCGACGATCACGCCTTTGCCTGCCGCCCAACCGTCAGCCTTGATCACCACCGGCAATCCTAGAGAGTCCGCGAACGCCTTGGCCGGTTCGGCCTGCGAAAACCGCTTGTATGCCGCCGTCGGAATTCCGGCTTCGATGCACAGGTCCTTCACGAAGCCTTTGGAGCCCTCCAGAACCGCTGCCGCCTTGCTCGGCCCGGTGGCGCGAATGCCCGCCGCCTCGAACGCATCCCACAGTCCGCCGATCAGCGGCTGGTCGGAGCCGATCACTGCGAAGTCGATCTTCTTGTCGCGCGCGAACGCCACCAGGGCGGCGAAATCCATTGCGGCGATGGGCACGCACTCGGCGACCGCCTCAAT
>JANYBR010000024.1 GCA_025360685.1 Pseudomonadota bacterium | reverse complement strand
AGTCTCGAAACATCGCGATACGTTCTTCCATACGACAGGTCTCCTTGAACGGCATCGCTCGAATCTCCCTTCGAGCGACACAATTGACCTGTCAGGAATGCTGCCGGTCTGTTCTGTCAGGGATGTCCCCGGTTCGTACCGAACGCCATCCCTCACCCCCATCCCCTCTCCCTTCCAAAGGTGGAAGAGCGAGGGGCGAAGAAAATCTTGGCCCGCTTGTCGAAGCGATCATCTAAGCCGTCAAAGAACGCATCGCCGCTCAAAACAAATAAAAACTCCCCACGCTCTTCCAACTTCGGAAGGGAGAGGGGTCGGGGGTGAGGGATGGCCTCTGCATCACACAAGCCGTTCCACATAACCTGAGCGACTGAACACGCCGCATCACCGCGATCGATAACCACACCCGCCACTGTCTCGCGCGAACGCCATCCCTCACCCCCATCCCCTCTCCCTTCCAAAGGTGGAAGGGCGAGGGGTAAATGACAAATTGTCAGTCTTGACCGCCCATGTTATGGGATAGCATCACGCTATTCGCACTCTTGGAGCCTTCCATGCCGACCGAAAATTTCGATGTCTTGATCATTGGCGCCGGCCTTTCCGGCGTCGACGCGGCCTGGCATCTGCAGAAAAATTCGCCCAAGCGCACCTATGTCATCCTGGAAAACAGAGAGCGCATCGGCGGCACGTGGGATCTCTTCCGCTATCCGGGCATCCGCTCGGATTCGGACATGCTGACCATGGGCTATTCCTTCCGCCCCTGGACGCACCCGTCGGCGATTTCGCCGGGCGACGCCATCCGCGACTACATCACCGCGACCGCCACGGACGCCGGCATCGATAAGCACATCCGCTTCCGCCACAAGGTGGTGAGCGCCGCGTGGGACTCCGCGACCGCACGCTGGAACGTCGAGGCCGTCCGCCGCGACGACAGCGGCCGTGAAGAACCGGTGCAGATCACCGCGAACTTCCTCTTCTCCTGCGCCGGCTATTATCGCTATGCCGACGGCTACACGCCCGAATTCAAAGGCCGCGAAAGCTTCAAGGGCCAAATCATCCACCCGCAGCATTGGCCGCAAGCGCTCGACTACACCGGCAAGCGCATCGTCGTCATCGGCTCGGGCGCAACCGCGGTGACGCTCGTCCCCAATCTGGCCAAGACCGCGCACGTCACCATGCTGCAGCGCTCGCCCACCTATTACGTCTCGCGGCCCGAGAAAGACGCGATGGCGAATTTCCTGCGCCGCTATCTCCCCGCGCAGTGGGCCTACATGATCCCGCGCTGGCGCAACATCGTGCTGCAGCGCTTCTTCTATTCCCGCGCCAAGGCAAAGCCGCAGCAGATAAAGCAGCTTCTGATCAAGGGCGTCAGCGATCTCTTGCCCCAGGGCTACGACGTCGCCACCCACTTCACGCCGAAATACAATCCCTGGGACCAGCGCCTCTGCCTCGTGCCCGACGCCGACATGTTCAACGCCATCAAGGACGGCCGCGCCGAGGTTGTCACCGACACCATCGAAACCTTCACAGCAAACGGCATCAAGCTCGCATCGGGCAAGGAGCTCGCCGCCGACATCATCGTCACCGCGACCGGCCTTCAGCTCGAAGTCATGGGCGGCGCCGCGATCAGCGTCGACGGCCGCAAGATCGATTTCGGCAAGACCTTCACCTACAAGGGCCTGATGTATTCGGGCGTGCCGAACCTCGCCTCGATCTTCGGCTACACCAACGCCTCATGGACGCTGCGCGCCGATCTGATCTGCGAATATGTCTGCCGCTTGCTCAACACGAGGGAGGCCAAGGGTGTCGAGATCGCCACCCCGCGCCTCGCCGAACCCGCGATGAAGGCCGAACCCTGGCTCGATTTCTCGAGCGGCTACATCCAGCGCTCGGTGACGATGCTGCCCAAGCAAGGCGAAAAGGCCCCTTGGCGCCAAAACCAAAACTACTTCATCGACATCAAAGAAATGCGCAAAGCCCCGATCGAGGACGCCGCGTTGGAGTTTTCCAAGGCGAAGGCGTTGGGCGCGAAGCCGACGCTGGCAAGGGCGGCAGAGTAGAAAAGGCGCGGAAGGCCATTACCACTCGCGTGCTCAGGACGCTTTGGATATAAGTGCAGGTCACACTCCGCGTAGAAACACGGGGTTCTGCACTAATAAATCCGGAGAACCCCACTGTCCGCACCCAATGAAGACGCCGACAAATACCGGCTAATTGGTCCATCTGATCACGGCACCATTGAAGATTTGCTCGCTGGAAAAAGGGGACCGGACGCAAAACTTCGACTTCAAGCCTTGATCTCCGAATGGCTACGCATGGAAAACGTGGTCGTCTTGACCGGCGCTGGCTGTTCAGTCTCAGTCGGGGGAAAGACAATCGCAAGCCTTGAGAAGGGTGTCTGCGACACCGTTCTCGCATCCGTCGACCTCCCAGCGCCTATCAAAGGAGTTGTGACCAGTCGCCAAGCTTCTAGCCAAAACAAGGCTAGCTTCGAGGATTGGCTTTCATACCTATCAAGCGCGTCACAGATGGCCAACGATCCTACTGCGCCGTTTAGCGGTGTTCAGTGGAAGAATCTGCCCGCACCCAGCGTTGAAGATCTCAATTGGCTCGTTGGCAAATTGGGAAAAGCAATATTCTCCGAATGCGCACTCCAACTTCCGGACACCTCACCAACGGCAATGACGGCGGCGGACGTTCCTCCGCATCTTGGATTCCTGTCGAAGCTTGTTGTCCGCGATAGCAACCTTGGCCGCACGCACCTCTTCACTTTGAACTACGACACGCTCTTCGAGCAGGCGATGGAGTTGCTTGGCATCCAGTACTTCGATGGCTTCACAGGCCGCGCAGACGCTCGTTTTGACCCATCGGTCTATGGCTTGGACATCTATTACCCTGGGGAAGTTGCTGAAGGTCGAGTGCGACGCTTCGACAAATTCTTACACCTCTACAAGCTCCACGGATCGATCCACTGGAAACAAAAAAACGGGGAAATGCGAGCGCGGCACCCCGACCTTGAAAGTTTCGCGGGGTACGGCGCTTTAGAACCTGGGGGGAAGGCCCAAAGGCTTTCCGCCTCGCCAGCCGAATTGGAAACGATTGGCATTTTGCCGACGTCAACCAAGTTCGCTCAAACTCTGACGATGCCTTATGCACATTTGTTCAGGGCCTTTCAGATCCGCCTCGGCGCACCACAAACATTCCTTTTGGTCCTCGGCTATGGCTTCGGTGACGACCATGTCACCAGAATCATTGAAACCGCTCTAATGAATCCGTCCCTAGTAATGCTAGTCGTCGAGCCAAACCCGCAAAGCCAAATTTTGGATCGGATTCGTCGATACAAAGACTTAGGCAAGCGCGCGTTTCTTCTCACTGCGACGGAAAACTCATTCCAAACCGCGCCATACTCTGCCGCCACATTCGACGATTTTTCACGAACAATAATGCCCGATGTTCAATGGCTCGACGACTTCTTACGGCTCCGCCGTTTTGAAAAACAATTGTCGTCCTCCAGCCAGGAGCAAATTTGAAGGCTTAGCAAATGGAAAACCCTCGCATTGTAGGTCACATCGTTGCCGTCCAAGGGTTTCGCGTCAAAGTCGAACTTTTGCCCGAAACAAAATCCGCGTTGAGAGTTACCGTTGACGGCGCACAAGTTGCAATTGCCATAAACGCGTATCTAACGTTCTCCATAGGCGCCGGTCAGGTCGTGATTGGAATCATCACCGATCTCGAAGCACGAGAGAGCTTCGATACGAGCAGTGGCGACGAACTCACGCTCGAATTGATGAAGCCGCGTCGGGTCGCCAACGTCCAGCTGCTGGGAACGATCGAACGAGAAACATCCGGCCGTCTGGTTTTTAGTCCAGGCATCACGATATTGCCGACCTTAGATGCGGCCGCCGAAATCGGCGCGCCCATCATAATGAAGGCGCTCTTTGAAACTCCGCCGCGGCGAAACAAACCGGATGACCATCAGGGCGACGATTTCGATTTCGATCTAAGAGTAGGAAGCCCGACAGGTCAGGCTGGAAGCTCCGTAAAGGCATCTTACAACGATTTATTTTCCCGACCATTAGCAATTGTCGGAAACACAGGCTCGGGCAAATCCTACACGGTATCGAGCCTAATCCAGAAGGCGATGGCCGCACTCGGAGCGGCTGGCAATGAGCCTCACATCTTCATCATCGATATCAACGGCGAGTATGGTCGGGCATTCTTATCAACTGCATCAACGCATGAGCGCAAACCTGATCGCATTTACCTCAATGGCAATGAGTTCGGAATTCCCCTCTGGTTCTTCAACGCGGAAGAGATTTGCGCTTGGCTCAGTGCATCTGAACAAACGCAGGAGCCGGTGCTAAAGGATTGGTGGGCAATCGCCAAAGCTGGCAATCAAGCCCTAGGATCGGCGGCCACAAACAGCCTTCAGAGCGCCTTAAGCTCCATCGAGACGTTACTCGCGGAACTCCCGTCTCTAAAGCGCAAGAGTGCAGCATCATATTCGGATGCCATTGCCGGCTATTTACAAAATGCCGGACTGGATCTGACACCCTTCGTCGATCTGTTCGATTCGCATCGAGGAGTGGACAAATACAACACAGAGGTCGTGACCAATCAGGCGGAGATTTTAGCGGCGGCCACCGACCTCTCAGATAAGATCCGTGTTCTCATCTCCGAAAACATGGCCGTCGCTGAAACACTCGTCCGTACGGCAGACTCTCCCCTGTTCATCGCAAAAGCAATGTTACGCGACCCGACCTTGATAAATCGCTCGGTCTCCCGAGAAGATACATTCCGAGTTGAGGCGCATCTAACAACTCTCAAACTTCGATTGAAAACAAGAATTGATGATCGGCGTTGGCGCGCGTTCTTGAACTACGAAGATCAAGAAACTCCGGTATCGAGTTTGGAGGACTGGCTCTCCCAATTTGGACTCGGCAAACAAACGGGCCCGCGCGTTTCCATAGTCGACCTGTCGATGTTGAGTCACGAGGTACTGCCCTACGCATGTTCGGTAGTCGGCCGAATTCTGCTTGAGATTAGAGAGGTGCTTCGCGCGGCAGACCGGTACAAGCACCCTTGGGTGCTCGTACTTGAAGAAGCTCATAATTATGCACGGCCAGCGCGCGCTGATGAAGACCGCGGTCAGACGCTGTCCAGGTTGGCGTTTGAGCGAATCGCGAAGGAAGGTAGAAAATTCGGTCTATCGCTGATTATCGCAAGCCAACGGCCCAGCGAAATAAGCCCAACAATAATTAGCCAATGCGCCAATTTCATTAGTCATCGCCTGCAGAATCCCGACGATATAGATCACTTCCGAAGAATTATTCCGCTGCAAGCACGTCGCCTGTTGGATCAGGTCACGATACTGAGTGCCGGTGAAGCAATCGTCTTTGGGAGCGCCTTTCACATTCCGACGCGCGTCCAGTTCGATCGCCCTCAACCAGGCCCATGGAGTCAAACGGCGGCGCCCTATCTCGAGTGGACCACGGAAACAGACGCTTTTGACCTGAAGGCTGCCATTGAGGCTTGGGGACTATCGTCGTAACAACCAAGGAAAACTCTCGGGATCCGATATCAATTCCATGCGCCGTTGGCCTTTAGTGCGCTGGAGCGAAATTTCAGGAACGGGTCGCCTGCAGGCGAACTGCCTGGAACAGGTATGCTGTACCTACATTTCTTTGAAGAGCTAGTTACCCCCGCTCCAGCCATGACTTCTCAACGGGCAAACGCCGCAGCCACTGCAAGGAATTTAGTGATGAACAGAGAGGAAATACTGCTCGCTGATCATATCAGCGACACACTCCAAGAGGCCGAAGCTTCCGTTCGAAAGCTTGGCAACTGGATCGATCAAAATACCGGGGCGCACCCCGAGCAAGAAGAGGAGTTCGTACTGGAGAGTGATGTACTGAAGCACAATGTTGAGAAGACTTATCGCGATTGCGGCATCCTTGCAGAGCGACTCAACCTTCCAAAATTTGTCGACAAGATTAGCGAGAAGTTGGAATCGTCTCGGGGAAAATTATCTGAGCTGATCGTCTCCCCATACGACGACGGGAGTTTCGGTTGCGACGCACTGTATCAGGCAAGCGTGCTATTTGAGCCGTTGTCGGTGATGGTCAGAGGTAACGCGATCACTGGTTTGGAAGTGTTTCGCACCATCTTGGAGAACACGTCCAAGATAATTCATGAACGAGGCCTCGAACCCAAAAAAGAGCTTACTGTGCGAAACGAGGTTTTGGCAATTGTTTCGTACGCTTTTCGAGATGCGACGAAAGACGTTTCGATCAACAAACCGATGAAAGTGTACAAGCCGGACATCGGCGTTCCGTCGTTGATGGCGGCTGCCGAATATAAATTCGCATCGAGTGAGCAAGAAGTGAAGACGGCGCTGGACGGAATTAGCGCCGACATGAAAGGGTACGGAAACGATCCTTCTTGGCGCTCTTTTTTTGCGGTTATTTATATGACCAGACCTTTTTTCACCCAAAAGGACGTAGAGCTTCACTTCCGGGTATCGCGCGCGGAACTGTCGTGGACACCGATCGTATTGGTGGGGCCAGGAAATTGACGATTTAGAGCCTGCCACGAAGTGATCACTTGCCTGATCTCAGCTTCGCAAGCCCTGTCTCATGCACCCGCTCGCCCCGCGCGCACATCGCCACGAACCGCTTGATCCGCTCGGCGCGCGTCTCCGCCTTCTTCGCCGTCTGCACGCGATAGAGAATGGCGTAGCGGTTGGCGCCGTCGAGCGCCGCGAAGAACGCGCCCGCTCGCTTGTTGCGCGCCAGCGCCGCGGCGAGGTCGGCCGGCACCTGCGATGTCCGCGCGCCATCGTAAGCGCGCGCCCAGCGGCCGTCGGCCTTGGCGCGCGCGACTTCGGCGAGGCCCGGCACCGCCATCCGACCCGCCGCGATCAGCGCTTCGGCCTTGGCGCAGTTGATCTTCGACCAGGGGCTCTTTGCCGTGCGCGGCGTGAAGCGCTGCATCCAGGCGCCGGCGTCGAGCGCCTGCTTGCGGCTGTCGATCCAGCCCCAGGCGAGCGCGGCGTCGAGCGCCTCGGCATAGCTCACATCTTTCGATGCGCCCCCCTTGCCCGCGCCTTTCGCGATGCGCAAGCGCACGCCGCGCGAGTGCGCATGATTGGCCTTGAGCCACGCGTGCCAATCGGCGGCGCGCGCGAAGCCGAGGATCGCTTCCGCGTTCGAGACCGGCGCGCGGCCCCCCGTTCGGGCAGGAGGTGGGCCGGGCTTCGCCTTAGGCATCGCTCAAACCTGTTCCGTTGAAACTCAGCGCAGCGCCTTGCGCCGCATCGATTTTTGTTCTACATTTGTTCTGGTCTCGGTGCGATCGATTTACGCTGCCGCTGACCTTTTGACATCGTCAATAAGTCCCAAAGGCTGTCGCGGCCAAAAGCGCGATGTGTGCCTAGAGGTGCGTCAATTCTTTCCTCCCTCGCGTGTTCGCGGGGGGGTAAAGATATAGGCCATTCGTAGGTGCTGTTTTGACCACACCCGGACGGGCGCAGCAAGATTGGCTCCCGCATCGTGTCTATCGGCTCGATCTCGAATCACGGCACGGGCCACATGATACCGTTAGGCGTGCCGAGGGCGGCTCACTTGACCTTGAGCGACATTCGTCGCTTTCAGCACGTCGTAGCTCGCGTCGTTCCAAATTCCATTATCGTTCGAATTCACGTTTGCGCCCGGTCGCGCAAACGCGCCCGTGGCGTTCGTAGCGTCAGTCATTCCGTACGCGGTAAACGCACCGTTCGTATCGGGCATCGGAAACGACCACGGCCATTCGT
>JANYBR010000037.1 GCA_025360685.1 Pseudomonadota bacterium | reverse complement strand
GCGCGCGCAAATGACAAGTGGATTACCCGGTCGGTTGGGCGGCCTCGCAGTCGGATGTCGAAGGCGATGGGCGAGCGAGCGCCTGACCTTCCGCTCGGCGCGCGGGCGCACGGACACGCTTGCCGAAAGCTGCGTGAATCGCGTCGACGTCTGTGGGAAGATCCTGCACCGCGCGCGCGGAGCCCTCCTCGATGCCGACGTGTGTTGCCATACGTTTCGGGCGACGGGGATCACGGCCTATCTCGACAATGGCGGAACATTGGAAAATGCGCGGGCGATGGCGGCTCACGAAAGCCCTCGCACGACGAAGCTTTACGACCGCACCGGTGACGAGATCAGGCTCGATGAGGTGGAGAGGATCGCGATTTGACGACAAACCGCGCTTACCGAGACCGTTGGTGTAAAGCCGCAAGAGGCGGAAAGCCCTCAATCGGACGTACGAGCGTTGGCGGGACTCCGCACCCTATTCGGGCCTCAAGCGACGTGGCTCTCCCGCCCGGCGATGTCCGGCGCGTGCGCCGGGACGCCGAGATCGGCGAGCAGGCGGCAGGCCGCGGATCGAAACCGCACGGCGTCGCCGTACGAGCGCGCCAGCAACATGGCGCCCTCCAACGCGCCGACGAGAACTTGCGCGGCTTCAACGGGCGACCCCGTGAACGCCAGTTCATTCTTGTCGCGTCCGCGTTGCAGCGCCTCGCCAAGCCAGGTCTCATTGGCGTCGAAGAAGCGCCGAACCGCTTCCCGCATGGTCGGCGGCAGCGTTAAGTAGTCGGCGGCGAGCATCCCGCACAGACACATGCGATCGTCATCCAGCACATCCGTGTAGATGCCGACATAGGCTTTCAGCTTCGCGCAGGAATCGCCGCCGCCCTTGTCGATGCGCACGAGGGCGGCAAGGAAACCTGTCTGGTAGCGGTCGATTAGACGTTCCCCGAGCACGGCCTTGGTCGGGAAATGGTAGTGCAACGTCGCTTTCGTGACGTGCAGCGCGGCGGCGATGTCGGCATAGCTGAAGGCGTTGAAGCCGCGCGTTTGCACCAGGCGTTCGGCGATGTCGAGGATGCGGGCGGACGTATCCGAGACTGCGGCAAGCGGTCGCATGAATTTCCCATTCGTTGAGTCGCCGCTCGGGCGCTTGAGCGGATCGAGCCGAATTCCACCTTCCCTATATCACTTATTTACTAGTTGACAAGTTCCCTACTAGTTGATAGACAGCTTCCTTGAAGCCGCAGTCATTCCCCGAATGGCAACAACGTCGCCTCGCGGCGGTCGAGTACAGGAGCGCCGCGGATTGGCGCTCAATGAGGAGGAGTGCAAAATGGTCGATGTTCGCAAGCTTATCGCATTGGTCGTGATGGCCGGAACTCTGGCGTTGTCGCCTGCAGCGCGAGCTGGGGATTCGAGCGCGGAGAGCGAGAAGGTGGTCAAGCAGTTCCTGGCGAATTGGGACGCACGCAATCTCGACGCCATGATGACGTCCTACACCGACGACTCCGCAGTGCTCATCCCGCAGCAGAAGCCGTTCAAGGGCAAGGAGCAAATCCACACGTTGATGAAGGGCTTCGTCGACGATTTCTCCAAGCCAGGCGCGGTATGGGACACATACGCTGTAACGGTCGAGGGCCAGATCGTTTACATCCTGTGGAAGGGCGAAACGGGCGCCAACAAGTTTCCCTTCGGATCGAATACGTTCGTCGTCAAGGACGGCAAGATCGCCTACCAGACGATCGCCTTCTCCCCCGTGGCGAAGTAGCGGACTTCGGCGGCTCTGAGTGCGTCCAACATGACGATTCACGGCCGCCATTAGCCCCGGCGTCATCGTGCGGGTGGCTTTCAAGTTCAAGTTACGACGTTATGGACTGCCTCCAAAACTGAGACACGCTAAAACGGTGACACGGCCTTCGAGGAGGCAAAGTGTCATACCAACGGCCCTATCGGTTGACCGTTGCCCGATCGCGGGGGGTGATTGAAGCGATGCGTTCTTTGTCGTTTGCGAAGAACATCCAAGCTTCG
>JANYBR010000002.1 GCA_025360685.1 Pseudomonadota bacterium | reverse complement strand
ATCTGCATGCCGCCGTCTTTCGAGCGCGACGCGATCCGGCCCAACGTCACGCGGCGGTTCGGCGACATGCTGATGGCGTCGAGCAAGCACCCGGCCATGCTGTTCTATCTCGACAATTACATTTCCATCGGCCCGAATTCGAAAGTCGGCAAGGACCCTTCGCTGCGCGCCGTCAAAGGCGGACAGGCCTTCGCGAATCCGCAGCAGGTTGGCCTCAACGAAAATCTGGCGCGCGAGATCCTGGAGTTGCAGACGCTCGGCGTGCGCAGCGGCTACAGCCAGGCCGACGTGACGAATTTTGCGCGCGTCATCACCGGCTGGACGATCGCGCGTCCGCCGCGTGTGCCGGGCTGGATGTTGCTGACGCAAAACCGGCTGAACGGCCGGGGCCTGTTCGAATTCGACGATGAGGAACATGAGCCCGGGCCGCGGACGATCATGGCAAAGGTCTATGCCCAGAGCGGCGTCGATCAGGGCGAGGCCGTGCTGAGCGATCTGGCGCGCCATCCGGCCACCGCGCGCTTTATCTCGACCAAGCTGGCACGTCACTTCATCGCCGACGATCCGCCACAAGCCGTCGTCGATCGCATGACGAAGGTTTTCCTCGCCAGCGACGGCGACCTGGCCAAGGTCTGCGCGGTGCTCGTCGAGAGTTCAGAGGCGTTTGCGCCGGCGCCGCAGAAGTTCAAGACGCCGGAGGAGTATGTGATCTCCGCCGCGCGCGGCGTGCCGGGACTCAACGTCGACGCGGGCTCGCTGCTACGCGCCTATGGCAGCATGGGACAGGCGCCCTATAATCCGCCGGGACCGAATGGCTGGCCCGATGTGCAGGCCGAATGGTTGGGTGCCGACTCGGTGTGGAAGCGTTTCGAATGGGCCAGCCAGGCGGCGCAGAGTGTCGCCACCACCGCGTTGAATCCGGGCCGGCTGGCGCAGGAGCTGTTTGGGTCTTCGCTGTCCCAGTCGACACAGCAGGCCATCGCGCGCGCCGAAAGTCCGGCGCAGGGACTGACATTGCTTCTCGCCAGCAGCGAATTCCAGAGGAGATGAGCATGGTCACACGCAGAAACGCCCTGGGACTGTTTGGCGCCGGCGTGGCATTGGCCGGCCTGCCTCGCATTGCTCTCGCGGCGGCGGATACGGACAAGCGGTTTGTCGTGGTGCTGCTGCGCGGCGCGATGGACGGTTTGTCGGCTGCCCCGCCCTATGGCGATCCGGACTATGAAGTGGCGCGCGCCGGGCTCGGACTGCCGCCGCCGGGACAGAGCGGCGGCGTGCTCAAGCTGGATGGCACGTTCGGCCTTCATCCCAATCTCGCGGCCACCAAGTCGATGTACGATGCCGGCGAGTTGATCGTGGTTCACGCCTCGGCCACGCCCTACCGCGACCGTTCGCATTTCGACGGGCAGAACCTGCTCGAGAACGGATCGGAAAAACCATACGGACTCGATACAGGCTGGCTCAATCGCGCGCTGGCGCAGATTCCCGGCACCGGCAAGCCGCTTGGCGTCGCGCTCAACTCGCACATGCCTTTGATGATGCGCGGTGACGCGCCCGTCACCTCCTGGGCGCCGTCACTGCTGCCGTCGCCCGACGCCGACACGATCCAGCGGCTCGCCTCGCTCTATGGCGAAACCGATCCGGTGCTGGCCAGGAACTTCGCCAACGCGCAGGGTGCGAACAGCGTCGCGATGGGAAGCGGCAGCGTGGGCGGCTATCAGGCCTTCGCCGGACTGATGACGGCGGCCGCGAAATTCCTGACATCGCCGGGAGGCGAACGCATCGCGATGGTGGAGATCGGTGGCTGGGACACGCATGTGAACCAGGCCGGCGCGTTCAGTCCGCTCTCGACCAATCTGCTGACGCTCGACAAGGGATTGGCGGCGTTGAGGACAGGCCTTGGCGCGGTGTGGCGCGACACGGCGGTGATCATCGTCAGTGAGTTCGGACGCACGGTCGCGATGAACGGCACGCAGGGCACCGATCACGGCACGGCCGGTGTGGTGTTCGTGGCGGGCGGCGCGGTGAAGGGCGGACGCGTGCTGACGGACTGGCCGGGCCTGAAGCCGGCCCATCTCTATCAGTCGCGAGATCTGATGCCGACGACGGACTTTCGTAGCGTGGCGACCGGTGTTTTGCGCGATCACATGGGACTTCAGGGTGCGCAACTTGCAGCGGTGTTCCCGTCGAGCGCGGCGATCAAGCCGAAGGACGGACTCATTCGCGCCTGAACGCCGGCTCGCGCTTGGCGATGAAGGCGGCGAGCGCCTCCTTGTGATCGGCGCTGCGGCCAAGGACGGAGAGTTCCTTGGCATTCACCTTCGCCGCCTCTTCGGGGGACAAATCCGGAGCCAGCGCGGCGGTGCGCTTGGTCGCTTCGACCGACAGCGGCGCGCGGCTGGCGATGCGTTCGGCGAGCGCGAGTGCTTCCTTCATCAGCGCCGCAGTCGAATGGACCGCGGTGACCAGTCCGAAGCGTTCCGCCGTTGCCGCATCGTGCGGCGAACCTGTGAGCAGCATATGCTTGGCTCGGGCCACCCCGATCAGCCGCGGCAGGCGATAGGCCGACGCCATCAGACCGACATTGACGCCGGAGCAGACGAACTTCGCCTCGCTCGATGCTATACGGATGTCGCAGACCGACGCAAGTTCGAGGCCGCCGCCGAGGCACCAGCCATTGATCGCGGCGATGACCGGCAGGCGATAGGTTTCGATCCGCTCCAGCACCCGGCCGAACTCACCCAGATGGGCGTTGCTTTTGGTTTTCTGCGCTTCGGCTTGTTCTTTCAGATCGTCGCCGCCGCAAAAGGCGCGCCCGCGTCCGGTGAGCACGACCGCGCGTATAGTCGCGTCGGCATCGATCTCGTCGAGACGGGCGAGCAGCGCGGCGCGCGCCGCACGGCCCAGCGCGTTCATCGGCGGATTGTCGATCTCCAGCAGCGCGACATGCACGGCGGGCCTGCTGTAATGAATCGTGCTCACCGGTTCCCCACTACTTCGCCCATAGCGCCAGCCAATCCGCCAATCCTTGCGGCGTCATGTGACGCGCGTCCGCAAGCGCGGAGACATGGCCGGCGTCGACCAAGGTCCTGCCATCCGGCGTGACGATCAGGACGGACGGCACGCCCTCCAGTCGCTGTGTAATGCCCCATCGCGCCGGAATCTGCAGGTTCCTGTCGAACCTGCCGACATCGACGCTGACCGTCTCGAAGTGCGCTGCAAGGAACGCTTTGATTTCCGGCAAGTCCATGATGTTGGAGAGCACGATGCAGTCGCTGCACCAGTTGCCGCCCAGATCGATCAGCACGCGTTTGTGGCTGGTCCGCGCGCGCGCAAAGGCCGCCGCGACTGCAGCGTCGGCATTGGCGGTTTCGTCATAGGGATATTGCTCCACGATCGGCAGCTCGGCGATGCTTGCCAGAGCCACCTTCGGCGCAGGCGCCGCCTGCGCCGGCAGGGCCAGAAACAAGGCCGCCGCGACGACGACTCCCCTGCGCGCGATCATGCCGCCAATCCCCTGCCCTCGAGTAGCGGCTCGATGCTGGGATCGCGGCCGCGAAACAGGCGATAGGCTTCGGCGAAGTCGCGCGTACCGCCCGCCGCATATATAAAGTCGTGCAGACGCTTGGCCGTCGCCGGGTCGAACGCGTCCTTTTTCTCCCTGAAGGCCTGGAATCCGTCCGCGTCGAGGACTTCCGACCACATATAGGAGTAGTAGCCGGCCGAGTAGCCGTCACCCGCGAAGACGTGCTGGAAATGCGCGCTGGCATGACGCATGACGATTTCCCTGGGCATGCCGATCTTGTCGAGCGAACTTTGTTGGAAGGCCGCGACGTCGAGGTCGCCCGGATTTTCCAGCGCATGATAATCCAGATCGACGAATGCCGAGGCCAGGAACTCGACCGTGGCGAATCCCTGGTTGAAGTTCCGTGCCGCATTCAGCTTGTCCAGCAGCGCTGTTGGAATCGGTTTGCCGGTACCGGCATGCACTGCGAATTTCTCCAAGGTCTCGGGCACTTCCATCCAGTGCTCGAAGATCTGCGACGGCAGTTCGACAAAATCGCGCGCCACGTTGGTGCCGGAAAGGCGCGGAAAGCGAACCTGCGACAACAGTCCGTGCAGCGCATGACCGAACTCGTGGAACAGGGTCTTGGCCTCGTCGAATGACAAAAGTGCGGGTTCGCCCTTGGGGAAATTGCAATTGTTGACGATCAGTGGCGTCACCGGCTTGGTCAACCTCTCCTGATCGCGGAACGAACTCATCCAGGCGCCGCCGCGCTTGGAGGCGCGCGCGAAATAGTCGCCGTAGAACAGGCCGACATGCTGTCCCTGGCGCGCGACTTCCCACACGCGCACGTCCGGGTGATAGAGGGGAATGTCCTTGCGCTCGTGAAAGTCGAGGCCGAAGAGGCGATGCGCCGTGTGGAACGCCGCCTCGATCATCTTCTCGAGCTGGAAGTACGGCATGATCTCCGCTTCGTCGAGATCGTAGCGTTGCTTGCGCAATTTCTCGGCGTAGTAGCGCCAGTCCCATGCCGCCAGTTCGAAGTTGCCGCCCTCCTCGGCGATCACCGCCTGCAACGCCACCGCTTCTTCCCGCGCGCGCCGCCGCGCCGGAGCCCAGACCTGGTCGAGCAATTTGCGCGCCGTTTGCGGCGTCTTGGCCATCGTGTCGGCCAGCTTGTAATGCGCGAATGTGGCATAGCCGAGCAGCCTGGCGCGTTCGGCGCGCAGCTTCACGGTCTCGGCGATGAGCGTGCGGTTGTTGTGCGCGTTGGCGTTGTCGCCGCGCGCGGTCCAGGCCTTGAAGATCTTCTCGCGCAGCTCTCGCTTGTCGGCGAATTGCAGCAGCGGCTCGACGCTTGAACGCGAAGTGGTCACTGCATACGGCGCATCGAACCCGCGTTCCTTCGCAATCTCCGCGGCCGCCTCGCGCGCAAAATCCGGCACGCCGGCCAGATCGAT
>JANYBR010000518.1 GCA_025360685.1 Pseudomonadota bacterium | reverse complement strand
ATTTTCCCCAACTCGGGCGACGTGGCGTTATGTACGTAGGCCGAGACGACGCCAGGGTCGACCGCTAGTGCGATCGTGCGGCGCACGCTCATGTTTTCCCCGATCTTCGCGACGAGCTCAGACAAGGTCTGCTGGACGCTCGCACTGCCGATCTTGCGACCGAGCAGCTTTTCCAGATCGCCGCTCTCTTCGAGTGCCAACTGGGCGGCCGACTTCACAAAGCCCTTGAACTCGTCGTTGCGCGCGACAAAGTCGGTCTCGGCATTGACCTCGACGAGTGCGCCGGCGTCACCGCCGACCGCCACGCCGACGAGTCCTTCAACCGCTGCACGGCCCGCCTTTTTCGCGGCCTTCGAAATGCCCTTCTTGCGCAACCAGTCGCTGGCGGCTTCCATATCGCCGTTCGTCTCTGCGAGCGCCGCTTTGCAGTCCATCATGCCTGCGCCGGTCTTGTCGCGTAGATCCTTCACCATACCTGCGGTGATATTGGCCATGTTCGGCTCCGTCGATTGATTTAAGCGGTCGCTTGCGCGGGTGCTGCTTCGGCGGCTGGCGTCACGTCGGGAAGTACCACCGCCGCGCCAGTATCGATTCCGGCGTCGACCTGACCCTGGCTAAGTCCGTCGATGATCGCGCGAGCAGCCAGATCGCAATACAAAACCAGGGCACGCGCCGCATCGTCATTACCCGGAATTGGATAGGCAATGCCATCCGGATCGCAGTTCGAGTCCAGAATCGCAGTGACCGGAATTCCGAGCTTTTTCGCCTCCGAGATCGCAATCGCTTCCTTGTTCGTGTCGATCACGAACAGCATGTTCGGCAGACCGCCCATCTCCTTGATGCCACCAAGCGCGCGATCAAGCTTATCGCGCTCGCGTAGTAATCCGAGAAGTTCTTTCTTCTTCAGACCCGAACTCTGCGCCGACGAGAGCGTCTCCTCGATGTTGCGCATGCGTTTGATCGAATTGGAAATCGTTTGCCAGTTTGTCAACGTGCCGCCGAGCCAGCGGTGATTGACATAGTACTGGGCGCAGCGCTTCGCCGCTGCCGCTATCGGTTCCGACGCCTGGCGTTTGGTGCCGACGAACAGGATACGGCCGCCGCCTGCGGCGGCGTCGCGCAACGCCACCAATGCCTGATGCAGCATCGGCACGGTTTGTGTCAGGTCCAAGATGTGAATGTCATTGCGCGAACCATAGATGAAGGGCTGCATTTTCGGATTCCAGCGCTGGGTGCGATGGCCGAAATGCGCGCCTGCTTCAAGCAACTGGCGCATGGAAAATTCTGGCAAAGCCATTATTCAGTCTCCTTCTCCGGTTGGCCAGACGCGAGGGCTATCCCCTGAGGGACACCGGACGGGGACGAAGGAACACCCTTCGAAACCCACCCACGCGTGCGAGATGGCCGGGCTTATACGGATTTGACCGGGCCGGCGCAAGAGTCGCTCGAATGCGTCAGCGGGAGAGGCGGAACGTACGGCCGCCATGCGCTCCGCTGTTGTCAGATTGCGGCGGAGCCGCGATACAGTTGCGCCATGAAACCCATCCGCGATGCTATAGAAGCTCTGGAGCCCAACGGGATCGGCCTGGTCGCCATGATGGCACTGGGCGAGCCGGATCTGATCCCCCTGTGGTTCGGTGAGAGCGATCTGGTCACACCCGCATTTGTCCGGGAAGCCGCAAAAAAGGCTCTCGACGACGGCAAGACCTTCTACTCGTCGTCGCGCGGAATCTTGCCATTGCGCGAAGCGATCCGCGACTTTCACAAGCGGACTGTCGGTTCCGATGTCGGTCTGGATCGGATCTCAATGCCCGGTGCGGCGACATTGGCCGTCGTTACCGCGCTGCAAATCTTGGCCGAAGCGGGAGACAATGTCGTGGTGGTCTCACCGATCTGGCCCAGCATTTTTCAAGCTGCCCAGATGATCGGCGCCGAGGTCCGGTTCGCGCGCCTCGACGACGACTGGCGATCATCGCCTCCTGGCTGGCATCTCGATCTCGAGAAGATCTTTTCGCAATGCGACGCGCGGACAAAAGCGATCTTCATAGCTTCGCCCGGAAATCCCACCGGTTGGGTCATGAAACGCGCAGACCAGCAGGCCGTACTCGACTTCGCGCGTATGCGCGGTATCGGCATTATCAGTGACGAAGTCTATGGCACACTTGTCTATGACGGGACTTCCCACGCGCCGTCTTTTCTGCAAATCGCAGAGCCTGACGACAACGTCTTTGTCATCAACAGCTTTTCCAAGGCCTGGGCCATGACGGGTTGGCGAATCGGCTGGCTCGTCCATCCGGCAAGACTCGAACAGCAGCTTGGGGTGATGACGATTGCCAACAATACGGGTCCCACCAGCTTCGCTCAATATGGAGCACTGGCCGCTCTGACGCCGAAGGGTGACGCATTTCGCGCCGACATGCTGGAACGCTGCCGCGCGGGACGAGAAGTCGTGCGGAAGTTCATCGCTGGACAAAACCGCATTCGCTGGATTCGTCCCGAGGGGGCGTTCTACGGCTTTCTTCACATGGACGGACTGACAGATTCGCTAGAATTCGCCCGAGCGCTGGTTGAGAAAGCACGAGTCGGCGTTGCTCCCGGATCCGCGTTCGGACCGCCGGGTGCGGCCGATGCCGACTCCTTTGTGCGCATTTGCTTTGCCCAGGACCCGGCGCTGCTCGCCGAAGGTCTGTCGCGGATCGAACGCGCGCTCGCAACTATGTGATCAAGCACGGCAGGCTGCGGTGACCCGCCAACGCAAATGTGAGCAGCGCCAATTTTACCCCCGTGCCAGAAGAGCCTGCGATTTTCGGTCGTGGGGCTGACTCATGGAGTGGACGAAAGTACCACGCGATGTGTTCCGTCGCGTGGCGTGGGCGTCTGCGCTGACCTCGATGTTGACAGGCATGCCGGCCGCAGCGCAATCGGCAGGTCCGCCCAGCCATAGCTTCCAGACGTATCGCCCCAGCCTGCCTGCGACGCGCATTTCTTCGACTGAAGCGCCAAACATTGACGGCGACATCTCCGACGCCGTCTGGCAGAAGGCGCCGGCGCTCGACGAGTTCTACCAGCTCGAACCGCACGAGGGCACTCCTGCGTCAGAGCGAACCGTTGTGCATGTGCTGTACGACGACAAGAACCTTTACCTCGCGTTCATGGTGTTCGACGACGAGCCGCATAACATCACAGCGCACATAAAGGCACGTGACGGCTCGGTCGACCAGGACGATTTCGTTCGCATCCTCCTAGATCCAAGCAGATCGAGACGCGACGGCTACGTCTTCGAGATCAACCCGCTTGGGGCGCGGCGAGAGGGCCTGGTTCAGAACAGTACCGATTTCCTCTATGAGTGGAACACCTTCTGGAATGCAAAGGCCCGTATACTGTCCAACGGCTGGTCGGTCGAAGTTGTCATTCCATTTCGAAGCATCTCCTACAACAAGTCGAACAACGATTGGGGATTCGACCTGATGCGGATTGTTCGTCGCAAGAATGAACGCATTCGCTGGTCATCGATCGTCGAGACAATCCCCTCCCAGGATATATCTCGTTCCGGAACGCTGACCGGCATCTCCGGCATCGACGGCGGCATCGGACTTGATCTGCAAGGTTATGCCGCTTTGCGTTATCAGCGCGATTGGGACGGTCCGGGTCATTCGGGATTTCAATTTCGCCCCAGCGGAAACGCCTATTATAAGATCACGCCGTCGCTCACGGGCACCCTGACTGTCAACACAGACTTCTCCGACACGCCGATCGACCAGCGCCAGGTCAACATCAGCCGTTTTGGCCTGTTCTACCCAGAGACGCGCGACTTTTTTCTGCAAGACGCAGCAGCGTTCGAGTTCGGTGGCCTGCCGCTGCACGACGATCCCAATGGCAGACCATTCTTCTCGCGCAACATCGGATTGATCAACGGCTCGCAGGCGGTCGACCTGCTGGCGGGTGTGAAGCTTTCGGGCAACTATGGGGGGTTCGACATAGGCGCGCTTGCGGTTCGAACCAACGGATCGGGCACGACCGATGGACAATATCTTTCGGTCGCCCGTGCAAGCGTTCCGATCTTCGCCGACTCGAAGATTGGCCTCATTCTGACCAACGGCGATCCTGCCGGGATTTCGCAGAACAGCGTTGTCGGTACGGACATCCAATTCCGCGACCCCACACTGATCCCAGGCAAGGAAGTCCAGGGCGATGCCTATTTCCAGCACAGCTTCTCCAGCGGAGCAGGCAACGACAATGCGTTCGGGTTCGAGCTCAATTTTCCGAACGAACCGTGGAGCGGTGTCTTCAAGTTCAAGAACATCGGGCAGAATTTTGATCCCGCGCTCGGTTTCGTGAGCCGTCCGGGCATCCGCGAATATAACGGAAATATCGATCGCAGAATCCGTCCAGCCGACAGCTTTGTGCGCTGGTACGAAACGGCCGCCTGGTACGATGTCTATACCGGACTCAACAACGCGACGCAGTCCAGTCTCGAGGGTACCTGGGCCGCGGCGTACACGCAGCGTGGCGAGTTCGGCCTGGTCGAGACATGGAACGATTTTGAGAAAGTTCCAGTCACCTTCACCCTCCCCCGCGGCGTGGTTGTACCGGCAGCCGATTATGATTGGCAGGTATTTCACGGCCGCATCGAGACGGCGGCCGACCGGGTGATTTCCGGAATATTCGATGTGCAGTGCTGCGGGTTCTATGGTGGTCACATGCTGCAAACCGACACCACCATCAATCTTCATCCCGACGATACTCTGACGTTCAGCGGACGCCATATCATGCAGCAAATCGAGCTGCCGACCGGCCATGTTGCAATTCACATCGGCTCGATCGATGCGGCGTTAAACTTTACTCCGGACATGCAGATCCGCATGCAGGCGCAGTACGACAACATCAGTCAGGATCTCGGTTACTCCGTGCGTTACCGCTGGGAGTTCCAGCCAGGTTCTGAGCTTCTGGTTGCGGTTGGAGACGATGCGACCCTAACCAGCCTTGGCCACTATGATTCACATCTTTCCCAAGTCTCCATTCGCATAGGTCACCTGTTCCGCGTTTGATCAGACCGACTCGACCGCCGCGACTCCGGGCAATGACTTGATCGCGTTCTTCAGCGCCACCGTCACCTGGAGGCGCTTGGGCAGTGCAATCTCCACTTCCTCGCCAATCGCGCCGGGGACCACGAACGTCACGATACCTTTGCCTGACTGTTTGAGTTGTGCGGCGATCGCGCTCAACGAGCTGCTATCCTGCAGATGGACACGAAGGCCCTCGCCAGCGTTCGCCGCGGCCGCGTCGAGGTCCGCGATTGAGGCTGCCCTGAGCTTCAACTCGTCGCCATCCCATTCCGCGCTCGCCGTAATCAACACAGACTTGCCAGCCTCGAGCAGCGAGCGGGACGCCGCCAGCACTTCCGGAAACAGCATGACCTCGAACATCCCCGTGGGGTCAGAGAACGATACGAAGGCGAATGCCTGATCGTTTCGTCCACGTCGTTCATGCTTGCGGATAATTGTGCCCGCCAACACGGCCCTGAAGCCGGCACGGCGGCGATCCTCGACGAGCGCGGCGTAGGTCGTTGCGCCAAGCCGTTTGAGAGCCGCTGCATAAGCGTCGAGAGGATGGCCGGAAAGATAAAATCCCATGGCGCTGAATTCCTCGCTCAACCTTTCATGCGCGGGCCAGTCGGCAACAGACGTGAGCCGCAATTGCTCTTGCGACTCGGATGCCCCGCCAAACAGTGTCGCCTGTCCGGTTTCACGTTCCAGTGCATTGCGCGCCGCGCTGCCCAGCAGAATTTCCGAAGAGTCGACGACCTGGCGCCTGTTGGGATTGAGCGCGTCGAAAGCGCCCGCACGTGCCAGACTCTCGAAGGCGCGCTTGTTGACGAGCTTGGGATCAATACGGCGGGCAAAGTCGGACAGGCTTCCAAACGGTCCATTGCGATGGCGTTCCGTGACGACGTGATCCATCGCCATGCGTCCGACGCCCTTCACCGCGGCCAACGCATAATAGATGACCCCACTATCGGCGTCGCAGGCGAAGAAGGACTCCGAGCGATTGATGTCCGGCGGGAGGACCTTCACACCCAGGCGCTGCGCTTCCTGGCGAAAGACGTTCAGACGGTCGGTATTGCCGATATCCAAAGTCATCGAAGCGGCAAGGAATTCGACGGGATAATTAGCCTTGAGATAAGCCGTCTGGTAGGCAACCTGCGCGTATGCGGCGGCGTGGCCCTTGTTGAAGCCGTAACCGGCGAACTTTGCTGCCTGTTCGAAAATCTGTTCCGAGATTGACGGCAGGATTCCCTTCTCGCCGGCGCCCTTCATGAAGATCTCGCGGTGCATCGCCATTTCCGAGGGGATCTTCTTGCCCATCGCGCGGCGCAACAGGTCAGCCTGCCCCATCGAATACCCGCCCAGTTCGCGCGCGATGCGCATGACGTCTTCCTGGTACGTCATCACGCCGTATGTTTCGTTCAGGATCGGCTCAAGAAGCGGATGCAGATATTCGGGCGCCTCCTTGCCGTTCTTGCAGGCGATGTATTTCGGAATCGAATCCATCGGGCCTGGCCGATACAGTGCGACAAGGGCGATGAGATCGTGGATACGGTCAGGCTTCATTTTGCGCAGCAAGTCGCGCATTCCCTGCCCTTCCAGCTGGAACACGCCGATGCTGTCGCCGCGCGCCAGCATTTCGTACGCCGCCTTGTCCTCGAACTCGATGTTCTGCGTGTCGAGAATAATGCCGCGGCGCCTGAGCAGTTCCTCCGCCTTGGCGATGACGGTTAAAGTTTTCAGCCCGAGAAAGTCGAACTTCACCAGTCCGGCCTTCTCCGCGTCCTCATAGTCGAATTGCGTCACCGGCATTTCGGAGCGCGGATCGCGATAGAGCGGCACGATCTCGTCGAGTGGCCGATCGCCGATCACCACGCCGGCCGGGTGCGTCGAGGCGTGGCGATACAGACCCTCGATCTTCTCGACGATCGAGAAGAGGTGCTGCACGGTCGGCTCCTGCTCGGCGATCTGCTGCAGCCTGGGTTCGGCTGCAATCGCGTCCTCCATGGACACCGGCTTGCCGGGAGGATTGGGCACGAGCTTGGCGATGCGATCGACAAGGCCCAGCGGCATCTGCAGCACACGCCCGGCGTCGCGCACTGCTGCTCGGGCCTGAAGCGATCCGAGTGCAATGATGTGCGCCACGCGATCATGGCCGTACTTGTTTCGGACATAGCGCACGACTTCATCACGCCGTTCCTGGCAGAAGTCGATGTCGAAGTCGGGCATCGAGATGCGCTCGGGATTGAGGAAGCGCTCGAACAGGAGTCCGAAACGGATCGGATCCAGATTGGTGATGTCGAGTGCCCAGGCGACCAGCGAAGTTGCGCCCGAGCCGCGCACGCCGACCGGTATGCCCTGTTGCCGCGTCCATTTCATAAAGTCCGAGACGATGAGGAAGTATCCTGGAAACTTCATCCGGATGATGACATCGAGCTCATATTCAAGCCGGTTGAGATAGACCTTCTCTTCGGCGTGCCGGCCGTGCTTGGCCAGGCGCGCAGCAAGACCCTCTCTCGCCAAAACACGGAGCTCCGCATCGGGCGAGCGGCCGGATTCAGGCACGAATTGTGGCAGGATCGGATCGCGCTTCTTGGGCCGGAAAGCGCAGCGGCGCGCGATCTCGATCGTGTTCTCAATCGCCTCGGGGAGATCCGCGAACTGGGCGGCCATCTCGGCACCCGATTTGAAGCGGTGCTCGCGGGTCAGATGACGGCGATCTTCCTGCGAGACGAATGCACTGTCCGCGATGCAAAGCAAAGCATCATGCGCCTCGAACATGTCTTCCGGTCCGAAGTGCACGTCGTTCGTGGCAACCAAGGGAAGATTTTCCGCATAGGCGATCTCGATCAATTGATCTTCCGTGGCACGTTCTTCGGCCAGCCCGTGCCTCTGCAACTCCACATAGAGCCGGTCGCCGAACATCGCGGTCAGCTTTTCAACCGCCGCCTTCGCCCCATCCGGTTGGCCGTCGGCCAACAGCCGGTTGATCGGTCCACCCGGGCCGCCGGTGAGTGCGATCAGGCCTTCAGCGTGTCTGGCAAGCACTGCGGCCTTCACGTGCGGCCACTCGCCGGGCTCGGCCTGCAGGAATGCAGCGCTCAGCAGTTTTGACAGGTTGCGGTAGCCGACATCGTTCTGGACCAGCAAAGGCAGCGCCGGCGGTTTGCGGCGCGAGCCGACAGTGTTCGCCGGCGGGCCGGTGTCCAGTTCGACCGACAAGAGACAACCGACGATCGGCTGGACCCCCGCCTTGGCGAGGGTGTCGCTGATCTCGTAAGTCCCGAACAGGTTGTTGACGTCCGTAACCGCGACCGCGGGCATCGCGTTGTCGCGTGCCAACTGTGCAAGCTCTGACGGCCGGATGGCGCCTTCCAAGAGGGAGTAGGCACTCTTCACCCGCAAATGTACGAACGCAGCCGGTTTGCGCTCCATGGCCATCCCGATTCGATGTGGTTGCTACTGGTTCAGTATCGGATGATCGCGTGCAGGCGCGAACAGCCCGCTCGGCTCATCCACAGGTGCTTGGCCTATGCTGCTAAAAAAGCCTGCGCAGCCCCCGTCAAAACGAACGAGGAAGCCACAAAAAGCACCAAACCCACGCCAGCGATTACATCCTTGAACCACATGTCCGCACACTCCGATATTGGACCGCTATGTTCTCATTCTGTTCTCATTTTGTCAAGAACAAATCATGATCAAATTCCTGCTTTAGGAACAAAGTGGCTTGCAAATAACATATCTGTTAATTAACATACTTGTTATATGAAAAGCCTCGATCAAACCTTCGCCGCTCTATCCGACCCGACCCGTCGCGCCATCCTTGCGCGCCTGGCTTTAGGCGACGCTACGGTAGGCGAGCTAGCGGCTCCCTTCGACATTTCTGGCCCGGCAATCTCGCGACATCTCAAGGTTCTGGAGCAGGCTGCCTTGATCACAAGCCGGCGCGATGGTCAGCACCGCCATTGCCGATTGAGCCCCGATGCGATGTCACCCGCTGCCGAATGGATCGCTGCAACGCGCCGCTTCTGGAACGCCAGCTTCGACAAACTGGACCAGCACTTGAAACATACCAAAGGAACTCGCGATGACGACCGCCGCTGAAGCACAAACCGCGCTCGAGATCACACGCACGTTCGATGCGGAGCCGGCACACGTGTTCGACGCATGGCTCAGCGATTCATGGGGCGCCTGGGCAGGGCCCGGACCGGTGCGCGGCGAAGTCGTTCTCATGGAGGCGCGCCCCGGTGGCCGCTATCGCGTCGCGATGCATCTGCCCGACGGCAAGACGCTCACGGTCGGCGGCATTTATCGCGAGATCGTGCGGCCGTCGAAACTCGTCTTCACATGGAAATGGGAACACGAGGATGCGGACACGCTCGTCACACTGAACTTTCGCGCTGTCGCCGGCAAAACCGAAATGCACATGAAACATGAAGGCTTCGCCGCCGAAGAGCGCCGCGCCAGCCACGAGAGCGGCTGGGCAGGAACGTTTGACAAGTTGGCAGCGTATCTGACGAACAAATGAATTGGCCGCGCCGTCGGGTCAGCTTGCCGCGCGTCGCACATGTTCGATGAACCAATCGATTCCTGGATCCGTGCCACCGTCGCGTCGAACCGCATAGACCGGGATACGGTCCTGTAGGAACGGCGTCTTGATCACCTGAAGGTCGAGTTGCTTGGCCTGGCGCTGGGCGAGCCGAAGCGGACAGGTTGCGATGGCATCGCTCGCCGACACGATGATGAGCGCAGTCAGCCAGCGCTGGACCGCGGCGACGTGGGCAATATTGTCGGCCGATGGCACTTCTTCCGAGCCCTCTTCCATCCGCGTGTCGGCGAAGACGTGGCCGGTCTTCAGCCAAGCTTCATGCGAGATCTTGCCCTTGACAGTCGGATGGCCGCGACGCGCGACCACGCAATAGCGGTCTTCGAACAACAGTTCTGACGTGAGGCCCGGAGCGACGCTCGGATACCGGCCGATCGCGAGGTCAATTTCTCCACGACGGAGGGCATCGAGGGGCGAACGCTGTGTCAGGAACTGCACATAGAATGACGCCTTCGGCGCAGATTTGCGAAACGCCTGGACCAGTTTGGCGCCAATCAGAGCCGTGACGAACTCCGGGGCGACGAGTGCGAAACGGCGCTCGCTGCGCGAGGGATCGAACTTTCCCTCTCGCGCCAGAGTCTCGCCAGCAAGATCGATCAGCGCATCGACGCGCGGCGCCAGTTCGAGCGCGCGCCGCGTCGCCTCAAGTCCATGCGGCCTGCGAATGAACAGAGGATCATCGAACAGATCGCGCAGCCGAGTGAGCGCATGGCTGACCGCCGACTGGCTGAGGCCCAGCTCACGCGCCACGGCCGTCGTCTGGCGGCGGCGCAGCAGGCCACGGAAGACGAGGAGCAAACCGCCATCCAACCGCCTGATATTGTTGAAATCGATATCACTCATGAATCGAATTCAGTAAATGAATTTCACGCCCGTGGCTAGGGTGCCCCGCATCACGGGAGCACCTGATGAGGAACTTTTTCATTGGACTGGCGGTCGCCACGCTGGTCGTCGCCTTTGGCAACGCGGCAGCGAAGGGCAGCGACTGGGGAAGCCTGTACGGCTATGTCGACTGGACAAACGATTACCGCTTCTACGGCATGAGCTCGAGCAGTCGTCAGCCCGTATCGCAGGGCGGTCTCCATTGGTCCATGCCCGACAACTTCTATGCGGGTGTCTTTGTCTCTGGCGCTCGTTTCAAGGACTTTCGCGGCACAAGTTACGAGACGGATTTCTACGCCGGGCGCCACGTTTACTTCGACAACAACGATTTGAACCTGGAGCTTCTCTTTAGCGCCTTTCCTGATGCGGCCGGTCATCCCAGCTACGCGCCGCCAGGAACGATTTTTCGCACCTACAATTTTTTTGAGGCTTCAGCCGAGTTCACACGCAAGTTTGGCGCGCTGTCGCTCGGCGAAAAGCTGTTGGGGTCTCCGGAATATGGTTCCCACACCGGTACTCTGCTGGGCGTCAATACGACGGTCGCCTACGCCCTCAACGACTGGCTTAAGGCAAGCGCCGAATGGGGACATCAATGGGTGACGCATGGAACCGATTTGTCGCATTGGGACATCGGGGCGGCGGCAACCTTGCGTCAGCAATGGGTACTGGAACTGCGCTACTACGATACCGATGTGGGATCGTCGCATTGCTTCTTTACGAACTGGTGCAAACCCGGCCTTGTCGCAAAAGTCACATACCAGTTCGTGGTGTTGTGAAGACTTTACGCCGACTGGGGCGCGCCGAGTTTTCCGGCGTCGAGAAGTTTCCCTTCGTGGAGGACCAGCGCTCGGTCCATTCGGGCGGCCAATTCGAGATTGTGAGTTGCGACCAGCGCAGTCAATCCTTCCGAGCGCACCAGATCGACCAAGGCCTCGAACACGCCGCTTGCGGTGCGCGTATCGAGATTGCCGGTCGGCTCGTCGGCGAGAAGAATCTTCGGCCGGTTTGCCAACGCCCGTGCCATGGCGACGCGCTGCTGCTCGCCGCCCGAGAGCTGCGATGGCCGGTGCATCAAACGTCCGCCAAGTCCAAGGTGGGTCAGAATGTGCGCCGCATCGTGCTCGGCGGCGGCGCGTGCTTTGCCCGCAATGCGCTGCGGCATGACGACATTCTCGAGCGCGCTGAATTCCGGCAGCAGGTGGTGTGCCTGGTAGACGAAGCCGATCATGTCCCGGCGAATGCGCGTGCGTTCCAGGTCGGGCAAGGAGGAAACCGCAACGCCATCGATGTAGACGTCGCCGCTTGTCGGCGCTTCCAGAAGTCCTGCCATATGCAGAAGCGACGACTTGCCGGCGCCCGATGGACCCACGAGCGCGACGAGTTCACCGGGCATGAGCGACAAATTCACGCCGCGAAACACTTCAAGCGTTCCCGAGCCTTGAGGATAGGTCCGTGTGACGTCCTGGAGACGAAGAACCGGGGCGCGCGCGTCACTCATAGCGAAGCGCCTCCACCGGATCGAGCCGTGCGGCGCGCCAGGACGGATAGAGTGTGGCGAGGAACGTCAGTCCCAGCGCCATGAGAACCACCGAGATCACCTCGCCCGGATCCATCTCCGCCGGCATACGGCTGAGAAAATAGATTTCAGGATTGAAAAGCGTAGTGCCGGTCAACGAAGAGAGGAACTGCCGGATGCTTTCGATGTTGGCGCAGAACACGACGCCGATGCCGAATCCCAGAATTGTTCCAATGACGCCGATGCTTGCGCCGGCGATCAGGAAAACGCGCATTACGGCGCCACGCGTGGCACCCATGGTACGCAGGATGGCTATGTCGCCGGACTTGTCCTTCACCAGCATGATGAGGCCGGAAACGATATTGAGCGCGGCAACCAGAATGATGAGTGTCAGGATGAGGAACATCACATTGCGTTCCACCTCGAGCGCCTCGAACAGGCTCTGGCTGATGGATTGCCAGCTCAGGACGCGGACATAGGGACCTGCGGCGGCGCTGATTGGACCGATCATCGCATTGACGTCGTCGGGATTGGCAACCATCACTTCCAAACCGGTGACGGTGTTGCCCATATTGAAATAGAGTTGGGCTTCTTCAAGCGGCATGAAGACATAGGTCGAGTCATACTCGCTCATGCCGATGCGAAACGTTCCGGCGATCGGGTAGGTCTTGATACGCGGCGTGACGCCGAACGGCGTGACGTTGCCGCGCGGTGCGATCAAAGTGATTGAACCACCGGGTCCGGTGCCGAGTTTGGCGGCAAGACGCTCCCCGACGATGACCGAATCGCCGGCGTGAAATTGGCCCAACGCACCGCCGGACAAAGACTCCGATACCGATTTCAGCGAACTCAGATCCTTGTCGCGAATGCCGCGCACCACCACACCTGGCGAAGCTCCGCCGCCGGATGCCAACGCCTGCCCGTCCACGATCGGCGCTACGCGCAAAATTCCCGGCACTGCGCGAATACGTGCAGCCACCGCATCGAAGTCGGGCAGATTGCCGCCGTCGCCCTGAACGATGACGTGACCCTGCAGGCCGAGGATTCGGGCCAGCAACTCATGCCGAAACCCGTTCATCACCGACATGACAATGATAAGCGTCGCCACGCCGAGCGCGATGCCGACAAGCGAGAAGCCGGAGATCACAGAGACGAAACTTTCGGCCCGCTTGGCGCGCAGATAGCGAAGCGCGATCATCCATTCGAACGCCGCAAACGGCCGGGTTGCAGCGCGAGGTCGCGACGCGGCCACGATCGGTTCTGGCGCTTGCTGCTCGGCCATCAGGTTTTCGCGAACCTGGCAACTGCGCTTTCCACCGGGACTTCGTCCTTCACACCTGTGGCCCTGACCTTCACTTCGACGAGACCTTTTTCAAGGCCGCGTGGGCCGACCACGATCTGATAGGGAATTCCGATCAGATCCATGCTGGCGAACTTGGCGCCCGCACGCTCGTCACGGTCGTCGTAGAGAATATCCTTCTTCGCTGCGGTCAGTTTCGCGTAAATTTCCTCGCAGGCCGCATCGACCTTTGCATCACCGGGCTTCAGATTGATCAGCGCGATATCGAACGGGGCGACGCCTTCAGGCCAGATGATACCGGCATCGTCATGACTGGCCTCGATGATGGCGCCAGCCAGGCGCGACACTCCGATGCCATAGGAACCGCCTTCAATCGGAACGTCTCTTCCGTCGGGGCCGGTTACAACTGCTTTCATTGGCACAGAATACTTTGTCCCAAAGTAGAAAATCTGGCCGACTTCGATGCCGCGCGCTGATAAGCGCTTGTCGGCGGGAACTTCTCGCTCGAAGCGAGCCTGATCGTGAACGTCTTCCGTCGCGGCATAGAGTTTGGTGCGCTGGCTTACGATCGGTTCGAGATCGGAGTCGAAATCGATGTCTGCGCCAGGGATTGGCATGTCGAGCAGGTCCTTGTGGCAGAACACGCCGCTCTCGCCGGTTTCAGCCAGCACGATGAATTCGTGGCTGAGATCACCCCCGATGGGCCCCGTTTCGGCGCGCATCGGAATCGTCTGCAGCCCCATGCGCGAGAAGGCTCGCAGATAGGCGACATACATCCGGTTGTAGGAACGCCGCGCGCCTTCTTTATTGAGATCGAAGGAGTAGGCATCTTTCATCAGGAACTCGCGGCCGCGCATCACGCCGAAGCGGGGACGCACTTCGTCGCGAAACTTCCACTGCGTGTGATAGAGGTTCAGGGGCAGCGCCTTGTACGAATGGACATACGCCCTGAAGATTTCCGTCACCATGTCCTCGTTGGTCGGGCCATAGACAAGCTCGCGATCCTGCCGGTCCTTGATGCGCAGCATTTCGGGGCCATAGGCATCGTAACGGCCGGTTTCGCGCCACAGATCGGCAGGCTGCAAGGTTGGCATGAGGATCTCGATTGCGCCTGCGCGGTTCATTTCCTCCCGCACGATCTGCTCGATCTTTTGCAAGACGCGAAAGCCGAGCGGCAGCCAGGCATAGATGCCGGCGGCCTCCTGGCGGATCAGGCCGGCACGCAGCATCAGACGATGCGAGACGATCTGGGCCTCGTTGGGCGTTTCCTTCAGGACGGGCAGAAAATAGCGTGACAGGCGCATGGGCGCATTACCTTGGAATCTCTTGATTGTTTAAGGAAATGGCACGCTCAGGGCAATGCGGTGGGCTGCATTCCGACTGTGCGACGGCCATGAGCCCGACCGGCAGCCTAGCGCCCGACCGGCACCATGCCCTGAAAGCTGACGCGTTCGCCAATCCCGTCGATCAGTGCCTTTATGTCGATGGGTGGCGGCTGGTCGATGCCGCTTCCCTTCACATGATGTTCCAGCTGATCAACCGTGAACGCCATGTTGATGTCGTAGGTCCGGTTTGACTGGTTGCGCAGGCGCTGCTCGGCTTCGTACCAGCGCCGCTTCGGTTTGCCGTCGGAACAGGATTGGAGTTCATCGCCCGATGCCCCCCATCGCAGCTCGACACAATTGTACGGGTCGAACGACAGTGCATAGAGGCGGTGCATCATGTCGTCGAATGTCATGGCCACCGGGTGGATCGCAGAACTCAGGTAGGTGATCGTGCAGGCTTGCGACTCCTCGGCATAGGACTTTGCCAGATCGTCCTTCAGGAAGTTGCCGTCATAGACGATTCGGGGGTCGCGCTTCTCCCACATGTCGATCATGTCGCTCATGTCTTTGTAGAACTGAGCCACCGCCGCCTTGATACGCGCGTCGCGCGACGGCGTGGAGTATGTCTCCCACTCCTGGTTTGCCGAGCCGTAAATATTGTCGGGCAACCGGTCCGGATGGGGCTTAATGGAAATACGATCCTTAATGTCGAGATCGACATATTGCGCGCGGTCGTTGAGGTCGTTGCACAACGTCTTCATGGTGGCTTTCAGCTCATAGACCGGATTGAAATCCATCCGACCACCCGATACCGCAACCCTTACATATTCGTAGAATCCCAACTCCGCGCCGTTGTAAACGAAGTGTGACTTGGTCACGTCCATCGTGGGATTGGGTCCGGTTCCGGTATATTGGACGAGCGAAAATTCCGCGATTTGGTCATTCTCGGCGTAAGCGAGATGGCCGCCGACGAAGTGGCCGCCGTCGCGATGTGCTTCGACGAGCTTGAACGGGCGCCAGTTCTTCAGGCCGCCGCCCAGGCGCACCGGGCTCTGTCCGAATTGCGCGCCATAGACGCTGCGGGTGATAGTGAAGTCGGGATGCGCGTCCATGTAGTAGATGCGTCCATCTTCATCCACCTTCCAGACGATGCCGACATGTCCGTCGACGTCGTAGACAAGGCTTCCGGGATGGATCGTTCCGGGCTGCAGCGCGGGCGAGTAGAAGTCGGAGAGTACGCCGCGTCGCTCGGAGGCATCGGTACGATAGGTGCCCGAAAACACCGCTGCGAGCATCTCGCGCAGCGCCGACGGCGCGTCGATCCCGTTGCCGCGATCGATGAGCTCGTGACGCGACACGGCACGGTTGGCAGAGTGCGTGTAGCGCAGATCGTCGCCTTCGCCGCTCACGCCGTTGACATAGCCGAACGGCAATCCGTTCTTCCACGCATAGTATCCACGCAGCAGATACGGCAGCTTTGCGCAGTCTACGTCGATATCGATGAACTTTTGATCGGTGCTGCGATAAGGATTGGCCACATCGCGCAGACAGCTCTCCGACGAACTACAATTGCTGGCGCCGATTGCCGCGACGAATTTTCCGAATCCGGCTTCATCAGCGTCCGACCAATGGTCCTTGGCAATTCGCCATGTCCCAGACGCCTGTGCGGCTCCCGCGTACAGACAAAACGCCAACACCCCCAGAAGAACCCTGCGCATCCGGTCCAAACCACTCTGCCCCGCGCCACGGTCCGAGCAGTGCCGGGTCGAGTCAAGGCGACACCGGCTGCAGGCACGACACCGATATCCCTAAGGTGGTGGATTCGAAGGTTCGAGTTCTTGAAATATTATTGCAATATTTTTGATAATGTTGGTTATAAATTGCGTGACAGGGCATTCCAAGTACAGTATGTATCACATCGAACGTCCGTCGCCTTCAGAGCGGCCAAGTTCAGGGAAGCAAACTGAGCAAGCGGAATGGAAGGCCGGGCAACCGGCCTTCCGCGTTTTCGGTCTTTCGCATTTTCGGCGTTTGGACAGTGCCGATGATCGACGCGTTCGACCTTTTTCACAGATCAAGAATTTTAAGCGCGATCAACGCGTAGAAGATCACCCACAGCACCACGGCAATGCCGCCGGCCATCATGACTTTCATTCCAAGGCGCGGAGTAAGCGGCGCACCACTGTCGGCATCGACTTCAGCGCCCATTCCAACCGGCAACAGACAGAACAACGCGAGGAACCAGAGGATTGCGAACGTCCCGAACAGGACGACGCCGTGGACCAGCGCGATCAAACCTGTTCAAGCTCCACCAACGTGCCGACGAAATCCTTCGGGTGCAGAAAGATCACCGGCTTGCCATGCGCACCGATACGCGGCTCGCCCGTGCCGGTGATGGTCGCGCCTTCGGCCTTCATCTTGTCGCGCGCGGCGTAGATGTCCTGCACCTCGTAGCAAACATGATGCATGCCGCCGTTAGGATTCTTTTTCAGAAAGTTGGCGATCGGAGAATTCTCGCCCAACGGCTCAAGCAGCTCGATCTTGGTGTTGCCGAGATCGACGAACACGGTAGTCACGCCGTGATCGGGCTGCGGCACCTCTTCGGACACTTTGCCGCCCAGGGTGTCGCGGTAGATTTTCGCCGCCTTCTTGATATCACTGGTGGCGATGGCGACGTGATTGAGCCTTCCGATCATGATGCGTTCCCTCTTTTGCGCCGACGGTTTTCTAGCGTCAAATCTCGATGACTTCCACCCGGGTCACGGGCTTCTTGCCCCATGCATTTTCAGCCGCCCGGCGCGCGGCGCGGCGGACATTTTCCCTCAGATCATCACCTCGTTTGGGATTGTGGCGCCGGATCGGCTCGTCCAATGCTGCACGGATCGCATCATGCACCGGCTCCGGGATGCCTTCTATGATGATCGAGGGGGCGGCCGCGATCCTGCCTTTACCGTCGACTACCAGGGTAATGGCGATCATGCCCGCGAAGGCTAGCGCGCGACGATGCCGGGCGAGGCCCGCGCCCTCCTCGATCAACACGCGTCCGTCCATATGAATGCGCCCCGACGGAACTTCGTCGATCACGCCGGCGCGGCCAGGCGCCAGGCGAATGAGCTGGCCGTTCTGCGGCACGATCGCCTGCGGCACCTGAAGGGAACGCGCCAGCCGCGCATGCTCGGACTGGTGACGCAGTTCGCCGTGCACCGGCACGGATATCTGCGGCCGGGTCCAGCGATACATTTCAGCCAGCTCGTCCCGACAAGGATGGCCGGAGACATGAACGAAATGGTCTTCAGAGGTGAGCAATTCGACGCCGAGGCCCGCAAGCTTGTTGTGCAATTCGAATATTGCCAGCTCGTTGCCGGGAATGACGCGTGAGGAAAAGATCACCGCATCGCCTTTTCCCAGACTGACGTTGGGATGATTGCTGTCGGCGATGCGGGCTAGCGCAGCGCGCGGTTCGCCCTGGCTGCCCGTGCACAAATAAAGCACGCGATTGGGCGGCAACTGCGCGGCCTCGGATTCGTCGATGACGGAAGGAAAGCCTTTCAGATAGCCTGTTTCGCGCGCCGCATCGGTGATCTTGTGCATGGCGCGGCCGACGAGCGCGACCTGGCGGCCATGCGACTTCGCCGCTTTCGCTATGGTTTCGAGACGGGCTACGTTCGAAGCGAAGGACGTCACCGCCACCCTGCCCTTCAGGGTGCCGATGAGATTGGTGAGGCTTTCGCGCACCTTTGCTTCCGAGCCGGACTCGCCCGCAACCAGCGCGTTAGTCGAGTCGCAAACCAGCGCTAACACTCCCTCGTCGCCCAACTTCTTGAGTGCATTCTGGTCCGTGAGCTCGCCGAGCAGAGGCTCGGGATCGATCTTCCAGTCGCCGGTGTGGACCACAACACCAAGCGGCGTGCGGATAGCGAGCGCGTTGGGCTCCGGAATCGAATGGGTGATCGACATGAACTCGATGCCGAATGGTCCCAACGCAAGCTTGCCGGACAGCGGCACGCGCTTGGGATGCACCTTGTCGCCGAGACCGGCCTCTTCCAGCTTGCCCTCGATGAGCAGGGCGGTGAATGGCGTAGCGTAGATTGGGCAGCGCAGCATCGGCCAGAGATGCGGAATGGCGCCGATGTGATCCTCATGCGCGTGTGTGGCGATAATCGCGATGACGTTCTCGCGTTGCTCCGCCAAGAAACGAATGTCGGGCATGATCAGATCAACGCCTGGCGAAGTCGTCTCGCGCCCGAACAGGACACCGCAGTCAACGACGATCCATTTGCGGTCGTCGGGCGGGCCGTAGCCATAGGCGTTGAAATTCATGCCGATCTCTCCCGACCCGCCAAGCGGCAGGAAGACCAGTTCATCGTCACGATTGGGTGTGATCATTCCGCGGGCGGTTTCGCCTTGGCGCGTTCGGCGTTGCGCGCATGGATCTGGATCAAGCCGCGGATAGTCAGGTCGGGATCGAGATAGTCGATCGCCGGCGTCTGCTTGTGAAACAGGTTCGCAAGCCCTCCAGTGCCAATCACGGTCATGGGCTTGCCGTACTCTTCCTTGATCCGCGCCACGAGCCCTTCGATCAGACTGATATAGCCCCAATAGAGCCCGGACTGCATGGCGGGCACAGTATCCTTGCCTATCACGTTTTGCGTGCGGCCGATGGCGACGCGCGGCAACATCGCGGCGGCGCCGTGCAGCGCTTCGGCCGAGAGATTGGCGCCGGGCGCAATTACGCCACCGTCGTAGTCGCCTTTCTCCGACACGATGTCAAAGGTCGTCGCCGTGCCGAAGTCGACCACGATCAAGGCGCCGCGATAGCGTTCATGCGCGGCGACTGTGTTCACTAGGCGGTCGGCGCCAACCGCGCTCGGCCGGTCGACATTGACGTTGATCCCAAGGTCGAGCTCCGGGTCCCCAATGACCAATGGCTCGCATTTCAGATACCGGCGGCACAGCTGGCGCAGATCGAACAAAGCGGCGGGGACGACGGTCGCGATGATGGCCGAGCTGATGTCGGCGAATGTGAGTCCCTGCAACTGCAACAGAGGTTGCAGAAGAACGGCGTACTCGTCGGAGGTCCGGGTCGTTTCAGTGACGGCACGCCACTCTGCGCGGATCTCCTTTCCGTCATGGACAGCGAAGACGATGTTGGTGTTACCGACGTCAATGGCGAGTAGCATGGCCGGGCCCTACGCGAAGAACACTTCGCCGGCCGTGATGGCGCGCACCCGTCCCGCGCCTTCACGCAGGAGCAGCGCACCGTTCTCGTCCAAGCCTTCGAACACGCCGCTTGCCTCCCCATGAGTCAGGCGCGCGCGGACGCGCCCGCCAAGCCCTGCCGCGCGCGCCAGCCAGGCGTCGCGGATTGCGGCAAAACCTTCGCCGCGCCAGACGTCATACCATTTGGCGAGGTGGGCGGCGAGGTGAAGAAGGGCGTCGTCCGCCGCCGGAACGATTCCACCCAGTGACCGCAACGAGGTCGCAGGAAATTCCGTGTCCTCCGGATATGTGGACAGATTGACGCCGATGCCGATGGCGAGCCAGTCCGAAGTCTCCCCGGCCCGACTTGAAGACTCCAGCAGGATGCCCGCGATCTTAAGTCCGTTGGCCAGCACGTCGTTGGGCCACTTCACGCGAACCTCTGCGTGTGTCGCGAATTCCGCAACCGTGTCGCAGGCCGCGATGGCGGCAGCGAACGAGAGCTGTGCGCACTCGGTTGCGCTCCTGCCGGGACGCAGCATCAAAGTCGCGGCCAGGTTTCCCGACGGCGACTTCCAGGAACGACCCCGCCTGCCGCGTCCGGCCGTCTGGCGCACAGCGGATATCCAGATCGGGCCGGGCTCGCCTGACGCGGCCAGCCGCTTTGCTTCCTCATTCGTGGAGTCGATAACGTCGAACGTCTTGAGCGCATAGCCCTTTGGCCAGTTCACGGGAATAGCGCGTGCGCTGCAGTGCCCGCGATGGCGATCAACGGTGCCGGAACGAAAACGAAGAAGATCGAGATCGCGCTCGTGCCCCACATGATGACATTCGTGCCGCGGCCGACATCGCTGTCGAAGCTGCGTACCGGCTCGTCGAAATACATGAGTTGAAGAATACGCAGATAGTAGAACGCGCCTGCCACACTCGCCACGATATTGATTGTAGCGGGTATGTAGAGGTGTGCCTGCATGGCCGCGGCGAAGACATACACCTTGGCGAAGATGCCTGCGAGCGGCGGAAGGCCGGCAAGGCTCAGGGTCAGCGCCGCGAACGCCAGCGCGAAGTGCGGCTTCGTCCGCGACAAGCCAGCAAGCTGACGAATGTCCTCCACGCTCTCGCCATCGCGGCGCATGGCCGAAACGCAGGCGAACATTCCGAGATTGGTGACGAGATAGTAGGCGAGATAGACCAGCATGCCCTGGATGCCGGCCTGCGTACCCGCGGCAAGGCCAAGCAGCGCGTAACCGACATGGCCGATCGAGCTGTATGCGAGCAGCCGTTTGATATTGGTTTGTCCGATGGCGGCAACGGCGCCCAGCACTGTCGAGAGCACCGACACGACAACAATGATCTGTTGCCACTGATGCGCGACGGCTGGGAACGGCGCGATGATGGCGCGAATAAACAGCGCGAATGCGGCGACTTTCGCCGCCGTCACGAAGAACGCCGTGATCGGTGTCGGCGAACCCTCATACACATCCGGAGTCCACATGTGGAACGGCACAGCGCCGACCTTGAAGGCAAGCCCTGCCACCAGAAACACGAGGCCAAAGATCAAACCGATATGGATGCCGCCCGCCGCCACTGCGGTGGCAACGCCGGCAAACTCGGTCGTTCCCGTAAAGCCGTAGACCAAAGAAATGCCGTAGAGCAACATGCCGGACGAGAGCGCGCCGAGAACGAAATATTTCAGTCCCGCTTCCGTCGACCTCAGAGAGTCGCGATTAAAGGAGGCGAGCACATAGAGTGCGAGGCTCTGCAGCTCCAAACCCATGTAAAGCGCGACAAAGCTTGATGCCGAAACCATCAGCATCATGCCGAGGGTCGCTAGAAGCATCAAAACCGGCAGCTCGAATCGCGCACTGCGTTCGATCGCATAAAACTCCTTTGCCATCAGCACACACAGTGCCGAACCCATGAGGATCAGAAGCTTGGTGAAGCGCGAGAACCCGTCCACGACAAAAGCACCGTGGAACGCTGAAGCCTTGTCAGCATGGGTGAGGACAATGACTCCAGCTACCGCCAATAGCGCGACAGCCATCCACGATACCAATCCTGTCAGGCGGTCTCCGACGATCACACCACCGATCAGCAACGCCATGGCGCCGACCGCGACGATCAATTCGGGCAGCAGGACGAGGAGATCTGACTGCAGGTTCACTTCACGACTCCTTGCGAGCGCGCCGCAAGCCTTGGCGCTTGGTCGATGGCAAGCGCGCTCTTGTAATCAGAGATCAAGTTGGCGACCGAGGCAGATGTCACGTCGAATACCGGCTTGGGATAGACGCCCATGAGGATCGTTACGGCCACGAGCGGCGCCAGGATCGCGATCTCGCGCGGACTCAAATCCTTGATCGTCTGCAATGCCGGCTTGACCAGTTCACCGAAGATGACGCGGCGATAGACATAGAGCGCATAGGCCGCCGATAGGATCACGCCGGTTGCAGAGAAAATCGCCACCCAGGTGTTCACCGCGAACGCGCCCAGCATGGTCAGGAACTCACCCACGAATCCTCCCGTGCCCGGCAATCCGACATTGGCCAGGGTGAAGATCATGAAACAGGCGGCATAGATGGGCATGCGGTTGACCAGACCGCCATACGCGGCGATCTCACGCGTGTGCATGCGGTCATAGATCACGCCGACGCAGAGAAACAGGGCGCCAGAGACGACGCCGTGGCTCAGCATCTGGAAGATGCCACCTTCCACGCCCTGGTGGGTCAGAGTGAAGATGCCCATGGTGACAAAGCCCATATGGGCAACCGACGAATAGGCAATGAGTTTCTTGATGTCCTCCTGCGCGAGGGCGACGAGCGAGGTGTAGATGATCGCGATGATCGACAGCGCGAAGACAAGCGGCGCGAATGTCGCCGAGGCGCTCGCAAACATCGGCAAGGAAAAGCGCAGGAAGCCGTAGCCACCCATCTTCAACAGAATTGCGGCCAAAATGACCGATCCCGCCGTCGGCGCTTCGACGTGCGCATCCGGAAGCCAGGTATGGACGGGCCACATCGGCATCTTCACCGCGAAGGAAGCAAAAAAGGCGAGCCACAACCAGAACTGCATGCCCGGCGGGAAGTGGTAGTGCAACAAAGTCACGATGTCGGTGGTTCCAGCCATGTTGTACATGGCCAGGATGGCGAGCAGCATCAGCACCGAGCCGAGCAAGGTGTAGAGAAAGAACTTGAAACTGGCATAGACGCGTCGCTTGCCGCCCCATACGCCGATGATGACGAACATCGGGATGAGGCCGCCCTCGAAAAACAGATAGAACAGCACAAGGTCAAGCGCGCAGAACACGCCGATCATCAGCGACTCGAGCACAAGGAATGCAATCATGTATTCGGCGACGCGCTCCTCGATCGACTCCCAGCTGGCGAGAATGCAGAAGGGCATCAGGCCGGCGGTCAGCACGATGAACAGCATCGAAATGCCGTCGACGCCCATGTGGTAGCCGATCCCGGGTCCCAGCCATTCCGCGCGCTCCACAAACTGGAACGCAGACGAGGTGCCGTCGAACTTCACCCAGATGACGATCGAGATGGCGAACTCGACCAAAGTCGTGATCAGGGCGACCCATCGGGCGTTGCGCGCAACGACCGGCTCGCTGCCACGTGTAAACATGATGAAGGCCGCACCGACGAGCGGCAGGAACGTGACGAGGCTGAGGATGCCGCTCATGGCACGCCTCCAGCCAGCATGAACCAGGTGGCGAGCACAACCACGCCGATCAGCATTGCGAATGCGTAGTGATAAACATAACCGGACTGGAGCTGCACCGCGCCGCGCGTTGCATCCAGCACGCGCGCGGCGATTCCGTCAGGGCCCAGGCCGTCGATGATGGTGCCATCGCCGAACTTCCACAGGAAGCGGCCGAACTTCTTAGCGGGCTGGACGAAGAGCAAATCGTACAGCTCGTCGAAATACCATTTGTTGTAGAGGAAAGTGTAGAGCAGCCCCTTCTTCGCAGCCATCTGCGCGGGCAGCTCCGGATTGAGGATGTAGTAGTAGAACGCCACGGCAAAACCGAAGATCGTTGCCACGAAAGGCGACAGCTCGACCCAGAGCGGAATTTGTTCGGACATCGGCGCGAGTCCATTTCCCGCAATCGCCGCGACCGCGCCGTGCCAGAACTCGGCGGACTTCTCGCCGATGAATGCGCCATGGAAGATGAAGCCGGCAAACGCTGCACCTGCGGCCAGAACAGCAAGCGGCGCCAGCATCGTCAACGGTGACTCATGAATCTCGGACAGCGCCGGCGCGTGGTGACCTCCATGGCTGTGATCGCCGCCGTGCGATGCATCCACACCGCGATAACGGCCGTGGAAGGTCATGAGAAACTGACGCCAGGAATAGAACGACGTCATCCCCGCTGCAACCAACGTGAGGATGAAGGCATAGCCCGCCATGCCGGAGTGCGACAGATAGGCGGCGTTGATGATCGCATCCTTGGAATAGAAGCCAGCGAGACCGAGCTGCAACACCGGAATACCGACACCGGTCAGCGCCAGGTTGCCGATCAACATCATCGCCCAGGTAAATGGAATCGCCTTCGCGAGTCCGCCCATCTTCCGCATGTCCTGTTCGTGATGCATCGCATGGATGACCGAACCCGCGGCGAGGAACAGCAATGCCTTGAAGAAGGCGTGCGTGAAGAGATGGAACATCGCCGAGCCATAGGCCGAGACGCCCGCGGCGACGAACATGTAGCCGAGCTGCGAACACGTCGAGTAGGCGATAACCCGTTTGATGTCGTTCTGGAACAGGCCGACCGAAGCGGCGAAAAACGCCGTCGTGGCGCCGATGAACGTGACGAACTCAAGGGCGACAGGCGCGTGCTCGAACAGGGGCGAGCAGCGGCAGACCAGGAATACGCCGGCCGTAACCATCGTGGCGGCGTGGATCAGGGCGGATACCGGCGTCGGGCCTTCCATGGCGTCGGGCAACCAGGTGTGCAGGCCAAACTGCGCCGACTTGCCCATCGCACCCAGGAACAACAACAGGCACAGCGTCGTAAGGATGTCGACATGGTAGCCGGCGAACAGGAAGGTTTTGCCGGCGAAGGACGGCGCGGCCGCGAATACGGCATCGAAGTCCAGAGTCTTGAAAACGTAGAAAATTCCGAAGATGCCGAGCGCGAAGCCAAAGTCGCCGACGCGGTTGACGATGAAGGCTTTGATCGCCGCGGCGTTGGCTTCCGGCTTCTTGTACCAGAAGCCGATGAGCAGGTACGACGCGACGCCCACGCCCTCCCAGCCGAAGAACATCTGCAGGAAGTTGTTCGCCGTGACCAACACCAGCATCGCAAAGGTAAAGAACGAGAGATATGAAAAAAACCGTGGCCTGCCTGGATCGTCGGCCATGTAGCCGATCGAATAGAGATGCACGAGCGAGGAGACGCCGGTGACCACGATCAGCATCACGCCGGTCAACGCGTCGACACGGATGGCCCAGTCGATGCGCAGGTCGCCGGAGTAGATCCAGGGCAGCACCTGAACGAGGTGCGAATGCCCCATCATCGTCACATCGTAGAAGGCGATGCAGGACAGCGC
>JANYBR010000474.1 GCA_025360685.1 Pseudomonadota bacterium | reverse complement strand
CGTTCTTGGGATCGATCCAGAACCAGGTTCCACCTGCCCCGCCCCACCAGATCGAACCTTTGCCTTGCAACGTGCCGAGTTTGACGGGATCGGTCACGACGGCGAAATCCAGCCCAAAACCCAATGCGTCACTTCCGAAGGGCGCATCTATGGCGGACTCCGGATCGGGCACCACGGAGGTTTCGATCTGATTGGTCTGCATCATCGCGATTGTCCGGGGTGCAAGAATGCGCACGCCGTCGATTTCGCCGCCGTTGAGGATCATCTGGCAAAAGCGGGCATAGTCGTCGATGGTCGAAACGAGGCCGCCGCCGCCCGACTCCATCGGCGGCGGCTTGGTGAAGTCTTGCAAATTCGGGAACAGATCAGTCGTTAGTTCGAATAACTTGCTGGTCCGCGGATTCATCACATAGATGGCGGCCAAGCGTGACGCATTGGCCGGCGGCGTGTAGAATCCGGTGTCCTTCATGTGGAGCGGCTTGAAGATGCGCCCGGCCATGAAGTTGCCGAGCGTCTGGCCCGTCAGCTTCTCGACGATATAGCCCTGAATATCGGCGGCCACAGAATAGGACCAACGCGTTCCAGGCTGATAGCGCAGCGGAATCTTCGCGATCTTTTCGATCATTTGCTGCAATCCGTGCGACGCCAGCACTCTCTGGTCGTGAAATGCGTCGTCAACGGGATTTCCGCTGCGCAGCCCATAGCCGAAGCCTGCGGTGTGCGTCATCAACTCGAGCATGGTCGGCGGCCGCTTCATTTCCGTTAGGATCGGCTGGCCTTTCGCATCCACACCGCTCATTACCTTGAGACCTGCGAACTCCGGAACGAATTTTGAAACCGGGTCATCAAGCCGCCAGCGACCCTGCTCGAACAGGATCATCATGGCCACGCCGACGACCGGCTTGGTCTGGGAGTACATGCGAAAAATCGTGTCGCGCGTGATCGGCGTGCCGGCTGAGATACTCTTCAGGCCGTGCATGTGGAGATCGACGATCTTGCCGTGCCGCACCAGCATGGTCAGAGTTCCGGCGACCTCGCCATCATCCACCGCGCGATCCATATCGGCGTCGAGAAGCTTCAGCTTGTCGCTCGAAAAGCCGACCGATTCCGGCGCGGCAAAGCCAAGCTGCGGCGACGGCGGCGGTGTGTCGTCTGATTTCGCGCTCGCCGCGGACACAAAGGCAAACACAAACAAGGCTGCGCCGGCAGCCAACCAGTGATTCCTCATCGTTTTAATTCCCGCCCGAGCGCCTGACGATCATCCCACATCAGATTGAGCCATTCTGCCGAGAGGGGCAATCGTGCGATCAATGCGTCGCGTGTGGATCTCGCTCCCCGGCCCTTACTGCGAGCGCGAGGAGGTCGGTCGCTACGGGGCAGGTGTAAAATGCTGATCGCGCGCAGTTGGGGTTGTAGGCATCGTTGAAGTTGATCGTTGCCGTCTTGGGGGGAAAACGGCCGAAGTCCGAAATGTCCACATAACGGCCCGCGCCATAAGTACCCCTTCCCGTCAGGTCATCGATGAAAAAGGCCGACATATCCGTGATGGTCTTGGGATCGTCAGCGTAGAAGGGCAAGGTGAAGGTCTTTCCCTTGAGCGTGAACGTCGCATCGCCTGCGTGGAAAAACTGTTTGTCCGTACCGCGAGAAGTGCGAAATACGCGCCGCGGAAATTTGGAGTCAGGCTTGAACGCCGCTGTGACAACGTAAGTCGGATCGTAGGGAAAGTAGTCCAGCCCTTTGAAATTGACGGCGGCAGCGCGCAGCTGGTTGTAGAGCATGATGCGGACGCCGAAGACCCCCGCGCTCACCTGCGTACGAAACGCGGCGATGTCGACATTGGTGTCCACTGGAACGCTTTTTTGAATGGTGACTTCGTCGAAACTTTTGCCGGCCATGAGGACGTGTACGTGGCCACCTTGAAAGTACGCGACCAGCACACCGTTGCCCACCTTGCCTTGTACCCAGTGATAGCTGTCAGGCTTGCCGCGCGTGCCGAATAGTGTAGCCGTGGCACCTTCACCGAGATAGGCGGCGTCCTGGATCTTCAAAATCGCATGCGGGATCTTCGAATAGGCCTGATTGGCCTCGGCAATGCCGCTGCGCCACACCTGCTCCGGCGATTTGGGCGCGGTGGCAGCAATACTGGCGAACGCCGCAAGCAGCGCGGCACCCAGCTTCAGTCCGTTCATGTCTCCTCCTTGTCGCTGTCCGTCGCGCCAACCGTTTTTGCGGTGCAACAAAATATCTTATAGGCTTGCCATACTCGATATTGGAGATTGGTCACCCCGATGACCCGGGACAAGCCCTGGATTTTTCGCACTTATGCAGGCCATTCGAGCGCAACCGCCTCGAATGCACTGTATCGAACCAATCTCGCCAAGGGCCAGACAGGGCTTTCGGTTGCGTTCGATCTGCCGACGCAGACGGGTTACGACAGCGACGATCCGCTCGCCAAGGGGGAAGTCGGCAAGGTCGGCGTGCCGGTCTCCCATGTCGGTGACATGCGCGCACTGTTCGACGGCATCCCGCTGAAGGACATGAACACGTCGATGACGATCAATGCCCCGGCGGCATGGCTGCTGGCGCTGTACGTCGCTGTCGCCGACGAGCAGGGCGCGCCACGCGCAGCCCTGACCGGCACCACTCAGAACGACATCATCAAGGAATACCTGGCGCGCGGCACGTACATATTTCCGCCCAAGCCCGCACTGCGGCTGACGACAGATACGATCGCGTTCACGACTGCGGAACTGCCGAAATGGAATCCGATCAATCTGTGCTCCTATCACTTGCAGGAAGCCGGCGCCGATGCGGTGGAGGAAGCCGCTTTTGCGCTGGCCGCGGCGGTGTCCGTGCTCGATGCGGCCAGGGCGCGCGGCGCGATCCCGCCTGCGGAATTTCCCAAGGCCGTGGGACGCATGAGCTTTTTCGTCAATTCGGGGGTGAAGTTCATCACCGAGATCTGCAAGCTGCGCGCGATGGCCGCGCTCTGGGACGAGATCGCGCGCGACCGCTATGGCGTGACCGATCCGAAGCTCCGTCTTTTTCGCTATGGCGTGCAGGTCAATTCCCTGGGCCTGACCGAGCAGCAGCCGGAGAACAACGTCTATCGCGTGCTGTTTGGAATGCTTGGCGTCACACTCTCCAAGAACGCGCGTGCCCGTGCGGTGCAGCTGCCGGCGTGGAACGAAGCACTTGGCCTGCCTCGTCCCTGGGACCAGCAATGGTCGCTGCGCCTCATGCAGATCGGTGCGTTCGAAACCGACATGCTGGAATATGGCGACATCTTCGACGGCTCGAAGGTGATCGGCGAGAAGGTCGAACAGCTCAAAGTCCAGATCCGCGAGGAGATGGATCGTATCGCCAAGCTTGGTGGCGCCGCGTCACAAGAAGCGCTCGAATATATGAAGGAACGACTGGTCGCGTCGAACGCGGCGCGGGTCGAAGCCATCGAGCGCGGCGACGAAATCCGGGTCGGGGTCAACGCCTACCAGGAAACCGAAGTCTCGCCGCTCACTGCCGGCAACGGCCATTTCATGACGGTGGATGAGTCCGCCGAAGCCGCGCAAATTGCTCGACTTAAAGCCTGGCGTTCGGCACGCGATGCCAAAAGCGTTGACGCGGCGCTTACTGCGTTGGAACGGGCCGCGCGCGAAGACACGAATCTGATGCCGGTGTCGATCGAGTGCGCCAAGGCAGGCGTCACGACCGGAGAGTGGGCACGCGCGCTGCGCAAGGTATTCGGCGAATATCGCGCACCGACCGGCGTGGCCGCGTCTGCGCCATCACGCAACGACGAGCGCATCGGCTCGCTGCGCCAGGAAGTGGATGCGGCTTCGAAGAAGCTTGGCCGCCGGCTCACTTTCCTGGTCGCCAAGCCCGGCCTTGACGGTCACTCCAACGGTGCCGAACAGATCGCGATTCGCGCCCGCGACGCCGGCATGATCGTGATCTACAACGGCATCCGCTTTTCTCCCGACGATATCGTCGCAGAGGCGAAGTCAAAGAAGCCACATCTCATCGGGCTTTCCATTCTGTCGGGCAGCCACGTCTCGCTCGCCAGGGATGTGGTGGCAAAACTGAAGAACGCGGGTCTTGCCGACATCAAGGTCGTTGCAGGCGGCATCATCCCGCCGGACGACGAGGCCATATTGAAGGCGGCCGGCGTCGCTGCGGTGTTCAGTCCGAAGGACTATGACCTCAACCAGATCATGCACGGCCTGGTTAGTCTGGCGGTCAGCTAATCAGGGCCCGTCCGTTCCACCGATATCCAGAACGAATTTGTACTTCCCGTCTGCCTGACGTCGCCATTCGGTCACATAGTAGCCGGTGATCCGTCGGGGACTCCCGTTCCCCTTCTTGCCGCTGAATGTCCACGCGCCTCGCGTCCAGCCCAGGGAGCCGTCCATCGACGCTTCCGCCTCGACGGGAGTCCAGGCGAGGGAGCTGTTCTTCTCGCCGCCGGGGTTCTTCTTCTCGACGCCGGCGTAGTACACGGCTGCTGCAGCCTTGCCCAAGATCGGCGGGTGATCTCCGTCGAACAGCCGGACATCGTCCGCCATGAAGGCGAGGAAAGCGGCGTGCGCGCCATCTTTCACCGACATGTCGGAGAAGGCGCGGTCCGCAGCCATCATCTCTTCCTTGGGGCCGGCCATGGCGCTGCTCGCAAACGCCAAGATGAAGGCTGCGGCGACGAGAACCCTACGCATGGCGTGCGATCCCTAAATGGCCCCGGGTTTGCCGCAATCCGGCCCCCTTCTGGCTTAACTATCACTTTGCCGCGATCGTGCGGGGAATGCCCGCAATTCCACGGGGGAGACGGTCCGATGGTTGCTTATTTGTCCGGGAAAAACGACCCATCTGAGGTGCCGGTTCGGCCCAGTGCGCTGAGTCGCGAGCTGTTTCACGGTCTTTCGCCGGAAGAATTCGACCGCGAGGCCAAATCCCTCGCCTCGGCCGCTGCGATGACGCCGCAAACCCGGGCCCGCATGGAGGCCCAGCTGATCGAACGTCTCAAGACACCGGTCGATACGCCGAGTTGGGGTCCTGACTGGGTCAAGCGCGGCGAGCGGGTCGCCGCCCAGCAGCGCCGCCGTCAGGGCTTTATGGCTTCCTGGTTCGGACGCAAGGAAAATGACGACGAAGATCCCGAGGTCGATCCGCTCAGTTCGACCGAGCGCGGCGACGCGGACGTGATCAGCCGGAACATGGAAAAGAGCCGTCAGGTGGCTCACTACCGCCCGCTTTATCTGGCGGTCATGATCTTGGCGATCGCGATCACCGGCTTGGCCATGTTTGTCGACTATCAGATCATTCGCGGCGATGTGTGGACCCGCGCCCTGTCAAATGAATTCATGGTCGTCCCGGCCTCCCTTCAGAGCTCGGTCATCTTCAAGAGCATGCAGGTCATCTTCGCGGTGCTGATCGTGCACTTTTTCCTCAAGATGACGGGCGCCTATGGCCGCAATGCGATGATCGCCACCGCGTTCGTCTTCGCGCTCGTGATGATCGGCGGGCTGGGTTATCTCGTTGCGTATAACAACATGGCGGGCGCGACGTC
>JANYBR010000405.1 GCA_025360685.1 Pseudomonadota bacterium | reverse complement strand
GATCCTCGGCGCGTCGGCGCGCTCGATGACGCTGCCCGTTTTCCCATCGATCGCGGGTCGCATCGTGGGTACGCCGGAGTACATGTCGCCAGAGCAGGCGATGGGAGAAGCGGTCGACGCTCGCTCGGATCTCTTCGCGCTCGGCGTTGTGCTCTACGAGATGTTGAGCGGCGGCGAGCGTCCGTTCCGGCGAAGCACGGCGATGCACACGGCCGCGTCCGTGAGTCGAGACGAACCGCGCCGGCTGGATCGGGTCCGAGGTGCGGCGTCTGACGCTGGGTTGAGTGCAGCCGTCCGTCACTAAGATGGGCAGACGAAATTGTCATTGGGAGATTGCCGATTGATTTTTTTCAGTGCGAGCATGTCGAAGGCGCTATTCAGAACAGGGCTTGCCATCATCGCGGCAATCGCTAACACACCGGTTTGCGCTCAATCAGACAATCCCTACCACGAACAAACGACAGGACAGCTGCTTTCCGAGTGCGATACGGACTGGTCCAGTTGCTTGGATTTTTTCGATACCGTACTTATGGCCGTCGACGACCGAGTTTGCATTCCAGCTGCGCTTCTCGGCCGACAGACCGATGTCGACAGCAATGCTCCTTCAGACGAAGCAGGCCACCGGATCGTTGAGTGGCTGAAAGTACATCGCGAGCTGGCCGACAAGCCCTCGCCCGACACTGTAGGAGAGGCGATGGTGGCTCTTTGGCCATGCTGATGTGGTGTGACAACTGATGCGGCAATTTTGCCGCTGCTGCAATCAGCAGCGCCTAACGCCAGTGGAGACGTCCGCGTTCTTGGAAAACGTGCGGTATGTTAGCGTTGACACCGTTCCATAGTTCATCTGGGGAAAGTCGGCTCAAGTGAGAGATTTGACGAAGTACAAGTATGTGTTGGCGCTAGTAGCTCTCGGCACTACCGAATTGCCGGTGCAGTCAGCGTTCGCAACAAATCCAGCGGACATGAAGACTTGGTATGCCGATAGTCGTGCGTGCTCAATATCTCAGATACTCTTGATCACTGACGAGCAAAACCCTGACGACAGAGTGGCATTAGTGAGCTTCATGAGCGAACGAACCGCGAGCAGCTACGCCAAGTGGATGCAGTCCGACAACACACTCACACTGCATGACTTTCAAGGCCGCCCTGACGACACTTTTACCGGTACCGTTGAAGGCTCCAGTCTTAGGGCAGTACACACTTGGCTTGTGAAACGGCACGCGCTGCCTCGCAACGAAACCTGCACGTTTACACTGGGCTGACTAATCGAAACCGCGATCCACATGCGTCAGGCGGTCGGGCTATGGCGTCGGCCAGTCTGCCGTCATTCGTCGTAAGAGGAATTCTCTGGCTAAGCAGCTTTTCGCCTGCGAACCACCGTCAGGGACCAGTTCGCAGTTTCATCCTGTCGGGTGCAGCGGACCGGCACAACGCTGCAGAAAATCAAGCCCGTATTCCTTATGAGCCCGATTTCCGTTGCCCAATATCTTGCGCCGGGCTCCGTGGCGTTCGATCTCGTCGTAATCGACGAAGCAAGCCAGGTCCGACCCGAAGATGCGCTCGGGGTCTGTGCGCGCGCAAAACAGGTTGTGATTGTGGGCGATAAACACCAGCTACCTCCGACTGGATTTTTTACACGCCTCGTCGACGGTGACGACGACGAGGGCGAACAAAACGATGAAGAGTCCAACAGTGAAGGCCTACCGAAATCGGTGGCGCCAGCGGGGGCGATGGAAAGCATCCTTACGCTGTGCGAAGCGCGCGGCATGCCCAGCCGCATGCTGCGTTGGCATTATCGCTCCAAACATCCTTCGCTGATCCAAGTGTCGAACGTCGAGTTCTATCAATCGCAGCTTCTGCTCCCACCTTCACCAAATCCCATTTCTTCGTCGAACGGACTCAGCGTGTGCCGAGTGAATGGCGCGTATGATCGCGGAGGCTCGCGTACGAATGCCGTCGAAGCACAAGCCGTCGTGGACACGATGGTGGGGCACGCACTGGAACGACCGCAGGAATCGCTCGGCGTAGTTACATTCTCCGTCGCACAGCGTGACCTAATATCGTCACTGGTCGATGAACGACGGCGGCGAGATTCCCAGTTCGACAAATTTCTTTCCGACAGTTCCGATGAGGTCTTCGTCAAGAACCTCGAGAACGTACAGGGTGATGAGCGCGATGTAATTGTGATTTCTGTTGGTTATGGCCCCAGGAGAGCAGGAGGCCGTTTGGACAGTATGAATTTTGGCCCTGTATCGACAGACGGCGGTGAGCGGCGGCTCAATGTTCTGTTCACACGCGCACGCACACGCTGCGAAGTCTTCGTTTCGTTTGACTCCGGTGACATAGACCGTTCACGCGCAACCGCGGAAGGCGCCCGCGTCCTTCAACGTTTCCTCGCTTTTGCCGAGTCTGGTAAAATTGACCAAACCATACTTGCCGATGCGGACTATGACAGTCCATTCGAGGAAGATGTCGCCTCGGTGATTCGTTCATTCGATTACCAAGTCGATCCGCAGGTGGGCTCAGCGGGGTTCAAGATTGATCTCGGGGTCCGCCATTGCGACAAACCAGGAAGCTATATTCTCGCAGTGGAGTGCGACGGAGCGACCTATCATAGTGCAGCTTGGGCG
>JANYBR010000399.1 GCA_025360685.1 Pseudomonadota bacterium | reverse complement strand
TCTCATCGAGGTCGTGGAGGTAGGTGACGGCCCTTTCCGCTTTACTCGCTGCAAAAAATAGTGCGAGCGGCTGTGCCTTCATGACCTTCAGCCAGGTTGAGACGTAAGCTGCATGATCGGGCCGCGGGTGGTTTGTTACATCCAGATCAGCGCACAGAAATGCTGCGCCAAGCTCCGCAACCAGTTCCTCTTGCGCGTACACCTCGTCCGCAAAACACTTTCCGAATTCGCGGTTGAGCCGCGAAGCGTGCCCCGTCCAGTGTACGTGTTCGTGCAGAAGCGTCGCATAGAATGCTTCTACCGGTGTCGATGTCGCCGAACCGGTAAATTGTTCCAGCGACGGGCAATCGATAACGTCATCGAGCGGGCGATAACATGCGCGGGGCGCCCCGTACTTGACCCTCGCGCCCGCCATCTCGACGAATTTTTCCGCCGACGGCATCAATGAAGCTTCCGGCCCATGAGCGGGCGTCGATCGATTCCAATCGTCGACTTGGTCGGCGTTGAACACACTGTACCAACGCGACTGAAATTTCCGACGCTGCTTGTGCTTGTCGTCGCTGGTCTCATTTCCCTCAACTTTCCTTACGGAAGTGAACACGATGGGCGTTGCCCGTTGCCCTTTTTGAACCTGAGCACCGAGATCGCACCACTGCTTGTAAGTAGCCCAAAGGTTTGAAGTGAACCGCCGCTCCTCTGCAGTCGCCCACAGCGTGACGATGTTCATCCCACGGTAACCTCTTCAGAGAAACCCGCTAACGAGACAGCTCGTTCGCAGACCTCGGATGCCGCGTCATCGGAGGCCCCCACTCCAGCGCCACAACGCGAAAGCCCCAAACGCGATTCATCACAACCGGAGGACCAAGCACCAAAGAATGTTCTCCCACGGCCTCCCGTCAGCCCACCAAGATCGACGAAAACAAAGACCACTCCAGGGGAGCCGATGCTGCCCCCGCAAGCCGGTCGAGGTGGAATGCAACATAAGTATCTTCAGCATTTGGTGAAACGATTGGGTGAAGAGCGTGGGTTCCGAGCCCTCGTCGAAGAAGAAGTCCTCTCGGGCGGCGGCCGCGTTGACGTCGCTCTGCTGCGATCCGACATCCGAATCGCGTGTGAAGTCACGGTGACCACAGGATCGGATCAGGAATTGCGAAATGTCGAAAAATGTCTCGCGGCGAAATTCGACAGGGTCATCGTCCTCGCGGGCGACCCTAAGCATTTGCTCTCGATCAAGAAGGCAATCTCCAGAAGTTTGGAGGAGAACCAGCTCGAACGAGTTTCTTTTTGCCTTAGCGCCGATGTTGCTGCTGTGCTGGACGGCCTCACCGTCGGCGAACCGACCGAGGAAAGCGTGCGCGGATACCGCGTGCGCGTCAGCAAAACAATTGTCGATCCCGCCGACGGCGCAGCGCGAAAGAGGGCCATCGCCGACCTGCTCACGCGTTCGGTCGTGCGATTCAAGGGAAAGTGAGCATCCTTTGCATCAGTGCTTGCCCGGTGCTGCATTTCATGTAGAACACAACGGGAACAAACGCAAGGGCGCTGCGATGGCGCGACGCATCTCATACGGCGGCTGGCAGATCGCGAACGAGCTGAAGGGCCGAACTCTTCGCGAGATTGCCAACCTGGGAATCTCAATCGCGTTCCAATGCGACCAGTGCAATCGAACGGCGGTTTGGCCGTGGCCATGGATGATGCGCGAGCGGAAGTTGCAGCCATTGATGAGTAAAATGATTCACGAATTTGCTAACAAGCTCTGCTGCGTAAACTGCGGCGCGAAAAATTTCTACGTCCGGCCTTATTCGCCACGCGATTCAATCAAGCCGACTCACTAACGCCGTTTTGATTTTTTCACATGCCTTACGCGCTCGCGCAACGAATCCAATTCGCTGACATGAACATTAGGTCGCGCACCGAAGGTATTGTTGGACTCCCGAACGACAGCCAAAAGTTGGAGTGCTACGATGAGTGACGATTGTTACGAACCTGCCGCGACAATTCCGGTCGGTGGCGATCGCGCCAAGCTTATTCGCTGCGCCTTCCGTTTGGAATGGTTCACGCTTGTTTGGATGATCGTCGAAGCTGCCGTCGCCAT
>JANYBR010000290.1 GCA_025360685.1 Pseudomonadota bacterium | reverse complement strand
CCTTGGCCATCGGTTGTCCTCCCTTCCCGTCTGGCTCCGAACCGGCCTGCACACGATCACCAGCTTCCAGCCGCGGCGCCTCGCCAGTCGCCGGAGCTCGGCCAACTGGTGGCCGTCCTGATCGTGGATCGAAACGCGCGCATGCAGCGTGACGCACCTAGTTTCCGGCATACGCCCTCCTCTCTGCTATCCTGAGCCGCCGTAGCAGGGTTTCGACTACCGCGGTCAGGATCGCGGCGATAACTGTCCCCGCCGGAATTCTGAGCGTATGCGCAGCCAAATTGAGGCTGTGCTAATCTGAGACTAAAAGTCGAGGCGATTACCGAATTCCGGTGGGAATTGGAGAAGCCGTGAGCGCAAGACTGGCACGACGCTGTCGGATTGCCAAGTTCTGGTCGTATAGTTGTGGCAGCGCTGATTGCCAAACTCGCACCGTACATCTGCGATGGGGGGATTCCCGAGTTCTGATCGTATGGCCGGGTGCGGATTGCCAAATTCCCATGGTATATTTCCAGCCAACGGTGTGCCGGACGGGCTGACTGGCTGCCGTTGGGCCGAGGCATTATCAAATTCTCATAGTGTGCCGGTGAGCTCATCCGCCTGCGGACCGTGATTCTCAAATTCCTGTCGTAGGATCGAGCCAATCGGCTCGGCCCCTTGACCGGCTTTTTCGACGGGTTTGGCTGGATGAAGAGTTGTTTTGCGGGAGGCAGTCTCGCTGTTGTATGCGCGCAGCCATTGTTCAAGCAGCACCACTGCGTCCACGAATCCGTAACCGCATTGGAGCATCAGGTCGATGTTGTTGATGTTCATCTTGCAATGGAAGCAGTGGCCCAGATTGTTGCGCGGATTGACGGCGGCCAAAATCTCCTTGCAGTTTGGACATTGAAAACGGAAGCGCCCTTCAACAAATTTTGAATGCGGAGCTTTCTTGCCCAGTTGCCGGAAAGTGAACGGCATGGGCAGGTCGTTGCGCAGCGAACGCAACAGATCGCGGGTAACCATGTGGGAACTCCCTGGGCGTATTTGTCCTGAGCAGGAAAAACGGTTGATCAGAACTCGGTGATATCGGCTTCCTTGCGCCAGTGCGGCTGGATCAGTACGCGATTGACCGCATCGATATCGATAGTCTTGTCGTTGGCACGCACAGCCTCCAACATGCAGGCCAGACAGAGATTTCTGGTTCTACGCAGGACTCCATCGGCCGAACGGATGATCAGATCAAGCGCGGCCTGGGTGAAGGTGTTGTGACCGAGGCCCAGACGGTCGAGTTCTGCGAGGATGAACGCTTTCATGTCGTCGGGATTGAGCCGCTTGGTGATGACGGAGTAGGTGATACGGCTTTTGATGTCCTGATTGACATTCAGCGCCAGATTGCCCAGCAGCGGCGGCTGTCCGATCAGAACGAGGTTGTGATTCTTGGGGAAGTCCTCGAACAGCAGTCGTAGTTTCCGCAGCGTGGTCATGTCCATCAGATGAGCGTCGTCGATGATGGTGATCAACGTCTTGCCGACTCTGTTGTCGTTGTAGGCTTCTTCGATCAGGCGTCTTTCGCAGCGGAACGGCGTGCCTTCAAAATCGACGTGGAGGGCTTCACATAGGATTTTGATCGTATTGGTATAGGTATGCAGGGTTCGCGCAACCGATGCGATGCGCTGGCGCAGCTTATCCGGCGCCTGCATGAGCGATTCCTTGATGACCGATTTGCCGGTGCCGGGAACGCCGATGACGAGGCATAGCCCGCCCTGCTGGCAGTGGACCTGAAGCGTGTCGTAAATCTCCTGTTGCTGCGGCAGCAGCTTGATGCGGCGTGTTACAAACGGAGTTTCGGTGAGTCCAAAGAAAGAGCGGATCATTGATCGGATTCCTTTCGTCTGCGGAGACCATTGGCAATGAGATCAAGAGGCTGGGCCAGGCCCATGCGCTGGCTCTTGTAGAAGATGACGATCGGCCCGTCGTGATGCCGCTCATAGCGGATCTGGATTTCTTTGTCGCGAAGATCAACGGGCGTCTCGTAGCGCTTGTTGCGGAAGCTGAAAGTATTGTCCTTTTTGACTTTCCGTTCGGCTTCGGCGTAGAAGAGTTCGTCATTGGCATCGGATGGCGGCAGGAAACGGATGCGCGGGAGGTCCATGCCGAAACGATTGATGGGCGTCATGCCGATGGCCGAGTGCTCTGTCATGTTGTAACTGCTCTCCACCCACTCGGTGAATTGCCTGTTGAGCGCTTCAAGCGAAGAGAGATCGAGCTGCACGCACAGGAACTGGTCCCGTACGCGCTTGAAAAAGCGTTCTATTTTTCCCTTTGCTGCCGCGTCGCGGACGGCGGTGTGGCGCAGGATGCAGCCCACGCGGGCGCAGATGAGCGTGATTTCCTGAGAGGCGTAGATGGAGCCGTTATCGACCAGGAGTTGCTCCGGTATCCCACGCTTGTAAAAAGCTGCTTTGAACGCTTTCACCAGATTGTCGATATTCTCTTCAAAGAAGAACTCGCCGTGGCAGATGACGCGGCTGGCGTCATCGATGAAGGCGATCAACCGTGCTTGCTTGTGCGCACTGCCGTCTGAAATATAGGGGCCGACCATGGTGTCAGCCTGCCAGAGCTGGTTGGCGTACTGCATGCTGAAGGCGAGGCGTCTCTTGTTTAGTTCGATGTCAGGCTTCATCAGTTCGTACTCGCGTACGAGGCGGAAGAAGGTCGTCTGCGAGATTTGGCTTTGCTGAAGCAGTCCCTTCTCGATGCACTTTCGGTAGACACTCATTTTTGTGTAATCCTTTTTGAAGTGGGGCAGTACCGCATTGATCGCCTCCAGCAATTCTTCGGGGGTAACTTTGCGAGCCTGGCCCTTGTCGCGGCGCGGATGATTGGTCACGCCGGTAATGCCGTACTTCTTGTAACGGTAGAACCAGGCGTCGACGGTGCGCCACGCGAACTTGCGAGGGTTGCCGTCTTCATCGATGAAAGTCATGCCGGCGACTTCGCGAATTCTCTTGCAGCGGGAGTTGCCGTCCGCCAGTTCGACCGCGCCGATGACCTTTATTTTCAAGTAGGGCGAGGCTTGTTTCATGCTGTCCTCCTCCAGGTTTTTTCCGCTTGGCCATGCGGATTTGCTTTCGGCGTGCCACTGTAGGTTCGCTCGCCACCGATGAACAGAGTTGTGTTGCGTTGTTCGAAGATTTTGGCTGCGGGCGCACGTACCGATGCGGTGAG
>JANYBR010000245.1 GCA_025360685.1 Pseudomonadota bacterium | reverse complement strand
CGGAGGCGCGGAGGCGCCGCTTCCCCTATTCCGTCATGGCCGCCCGTGAGTCGGCCATGACGGAAGGTATAAGGAATTCCCTTCGTGTTCTCCGCGATCTCCACAGCTCACCGTACGTCAATCACAGCTGTCATCCCCGGCCGAGCGATACGAAGTATCGCGAGGGGAAGGGGACCCAGGTCGCTGTCCCGCTCTGGGTTTCGACCCCGTGATCAAAATGCGCAGTTTCATCGAGAGCAAGAGAGCGTCATCACCTGGGTCCCCTTCCCTTCGCATCGCTTGCGCAATGCTCAGCCGGGGATGACAAGGCGGCAGCTTACGACGGCATCCGCGCCAGTTCGGCGGAGCGCATGACAGCCATCTTCTCCTCGGCGAGGCGCTCGCTGGCGCGCTGCTTGACGCTCTCGCTCTTGAGCTGGCCGCACGCCGCCATGATGTCCCGCCCGCGCGGCGTGCGTACGGGCGAGGCGTAGCCGGCACGGTTGACGATCTGCGCGAACTTCTCGATCTGCTCCCAATCCGAGCACTCATACGGCGCGCCGGGCCAGGGATTGAACGGGATGAGGTTGATCTTGGCCGGAATGCCGCGGATCACCTTCACCAGCTCGCGCGCGTCGGCCAGGCTGTCGTTGATGCCCTTCAGCATGACATATTCGAAGGTGATGCGCCGCGCGTTCGAGACGCCGGGATAGGTGCGGCAGGCTTCCAGCAATTCCTTCAACGGATATTTCTTGTTGAGCGGCACGATCACGTCGCGGATCTCGTCGCGCACCGCATGCAGCGAGATGGCGAGCGCCGAGCCGATCTCGCGGCCGGCGCGCGCGATCAGCGGCACGACGCCGGCAGTCGAGAGCGTGACACGACGCTTGGAGAGCGCCAGCCCGTCGCCATCGGTCACAAGCGCCAGCGCGGCCTTCACATTCTCGAAATTGTAGAGCGGCTCGCCCATGCCCATCATGACGACGTTCGTCACGCGGCGGTTTTCTCCCGTCGAGGGCCAATCACCGAGGGCATCGCGCGCGATCATCAGCTGGCCCACGATCTCTGCCGCGGTGAGATTGCGCACCAGCTTCTGCGTGCCGGTGTGGCAGAAGCGGCAGTTCAAGGTGCAGCCGACCTGGGAGGAGACGCACAAGGTGCCCCGGCCCGGCTCCGGGATGAAGACGGTTTCGAACTCGATGCCCGGACCGGTGCGCAGCAGCCATTTGCGCGTGCCGTCATTGGAAATCTGTTCGCTGACAATCTCGGGCCGCGCCAGCACGAAACACTCTGCCATCGTGGCGCGGAAGTCCTTGGCGAGGTTGGTCATAGCGGCGAAGTCGCGTGCGCCATGGACGTAGATCCAGTTCCACAGCTGGCGCGCGCGCATGGGCGCGGCCTTCTCCGCCACGCCGGCGGCGATCAGCGCGGACTTCAATTCGTCCGGCGACAGGCCGATGAGGTTGGTGTTCATTGCACGATCTCTATAAGCGATTGGCTCCAATTTTCCTCCCCCGTCGTTACGGGGGAGGGTCGAGAGCGCCAGCGAACGACGAGCGCAGCGAGACGGAGGGGGCCGGAGCCGCCCCCCTCGCCCACATTCGCGGGCACTCCCCCCGTAAACGGGGGGAGAAAACTACATCCCGCACGAGGCGTGGATCTTGTCCAGCGCGTCGGAGAGGCCGGCGAGCGAAAACCTGTCATGCGTCTCGGTGCCGCGCTTCGAGGTGCCGGTGACGATCAGTTCCTGGCCGCGGCGCATCGCATCGATCAGGCGCACTTCGTCGGTCTTCTTGCGGACCCAGGCGGCGCCGGCGCCGGCGTCGTTCTTGGTGAACAGCTCGAACTTGTCCGAGCCGACCTGCGCCGTGCCGCTGCTGCCGTCCTTGTACTGATAACCCGGAACCGCTTCCGGCTCGGCCTTGGCCCTGGGCGAACGGCCCGGCCAGTCGGTGATGATGAAATAGATCGGATCGCGCTTGGCCTTTTTCGGATCGGTCGCCGTCGGCTTGGACAGCGCGTAGCAGATTTTGCCGCTGCCGCTGCCGCTGGTGAACGCAGACCAGTCCTTGTTCACGCCCAGCAAGGTGGCGGTGTCGGCGGTGGCTGCGCCGAGCGAGAGGGCCAATGCGGCGCCCGCGAACAACGCGCCGCATGCAATACGGGTCTTTGGAATCATCAAAACGCCTGCTCCTGATGCTGGCCGATTCGCGTTATGGCTGCGGAATCAGGCACTTCTATGGTGGTCGCAAAAGCTGGCGGACAATAAAGCGCGCGCACGCCGTCGTCCATGAGAAATGTCGGAATCGTCCGAATTCTCAGGATGTTAACGCGAGGCGGCGTTCATCGCCTCCTCGACGTCGCGCAGACGGTCCTTGCCGAAGAATATCTCCGGCCCCACGAAAAAGGTCGGGATGCCGAACGCATCGCGCGCCACCGCGTTCTCGGTATTGGCGATCAGCGCGGATTTCACGTCCGGCGCCTGCGCGCGTTCGAGCAACGCTGGGTCCAGTCCCGATTGTACGAGCGCCGCTTTGACGACTTCCGGATCGTCCATCTTCTTGGGCTCGAGCCACATGTGATGGAACACCGCGTCCATGTAGCCGGGCAGGAGGCCTTCGTTCTGCGCCGCCACCGCCATGCGCATCAGGTTCAAGGTGTTCACCGGGAAAAACGGGTTGAACTGGAAGCCCGCGATGCCGTGCCTGCGGATGAAGCGCTGGGTTTCCAGCTGCTCATAGGCAAGCTTGTTCTTGATGTGGCCGAAAGCCTGCATCGGTGACTGGTTGCCCGTGGCCTTGAAAATGCCGCCGAGCAGCACCGGCGTGTAGGCGAACTTCACGCCTGTGCGCGTCTCGATTTGCGGGATGACGCGATGGGCCAGAAACGCGTTCGGGCTGCCGAAGTCGAAGAGAAATTCCGCCTTGACGCTCATCACCAGTTCTCCGCATAGGGACGCACGTCGAGTTCGAATGTCCAGGCGTCACGGGTCTGCGCGTGCAGATACCAATAGGCGTTGGCGATCGACTGCGGATTCATCAGCTGATCGGGCTTGATGCCGGCGACCGCCGTCTCGCCGCCGCGTGCCTTGATGCGCTCGCGCACGAAGGCCGTGTCCACGCCGGCGTCGATGATGAGATGGGCGACATGGATGTTCTGCGGTCCGAGCTCGCGCGCCATGCTCTGTGCCACTGCGCGAAGGCCGAACTTGGCGCTGGCGAACGCGGTGTAGCCCTTGCCGCCGCGCAACGAAGCCGTCGCGCCGGTGAACAGGATCGTGCCCTTGCCGCGCGGCAGCATCAGGCGCGCGGCTTCGCGGCCGGTGAGAAAACCGCCATAACAGGCCATCTCCCACACTTTGCGAAAGACGCGTTCGGTGGTTTCCAGGATGGGGAAATTGACATTGGCGCCCGGATTGAAGACGCACACCTCCAGCGGCGCGTGCGCGTCGGCTTCCTTGAGAAATGCCGTGACCTGTTCTTCGTTGCGGGCGTCGAGCGCGCGCGCCTCGCATTTGCCGCCGCCGGATTCGATGTCTGCCTTCAGCGCGCCAAGCTTGTCGGCCGTGCGCCGGCCGGCGAAGACGGTGTAGCCCTCGGCCGCGAACTTGCGCGCGATGGCCGAGCCGATGAAGTCGCCCGCTCCGATGATCGCGGCGGTGGCATTGCGAGCCTGCATGGCGGACCTCTTTTAGTTCACAATCAAGACTTATAAGTCTTGAAGTAAGACTTGGTCAATGGCAACCTCACATCGTCATCGCCCGGCTTGTCCGGGTGATCCAATCGGGTCGCCCGCATAAGGCGGGCGATGACGCAGGAGCAAGAACGATGCGATGGCAGACTCTCTCGCGAGAAAATTGCTCGCTCGCCCGCACGCTCGCGGTGATCGGCGACCGCTGGACACTGCTGATATTGCGCGATGCGTTCCTTCGCGTGCGGCGATTCGAGGATTTCGAGAGCAGCCTGAAGATTGCGCGCCGCGTGCTGGCCGAGCGCCTTGCCCTCCTCGTCGCGGAAGGCATCCTGAAGAAGGTGCCTTACCAGGAACGGCCGCTGCGCTACGAGTACAAGCTTACGGAAAAAGGTCTCGACCTCTATCCGGCGATCCTGTCGCTGGTTCACTGGGGCGACAAGCACTATTCAACGAAGAGCGGACCGCCCGTCCTGCACCGGCATCTCGCCTGCGGACACGATTTCCGCCCGGTGCTGACTTGCTCGGAATGTTGCGCTGCCGTCACCGCGCGCGACGTCGAAGCCCGCGCCGCCAAGCAGCGCCGCCGCGCGCCGGTGCCGTAGCCGCGTGCGTCAGGGAACCTGGTTGTGAGGTTTGCCTTGGTCGTACACCTCGCGGATGGCGGCGGCGACGGCCTGCGGCTGATCGAGTTGGATATACTCGGAGCTGTTGGCGACGAATATCTGACGGGCGTTCGAGGAAAGCTCCAGCCAGCGCGCCTGAGCCTTCGAGATAGTGTTCTCATATTGCCGCTGCTTCAAATCACCCGAATTGCCGACATCCAGCGCATGCACGCCGTGATAGCCGGTGGTCAGCACACGAACGGGACGCGCGCCGAACGAACGGCGATGCTGCTGGAGGTAAGTCTCGTCCCACGCCATCTGCTCCATCTCGGAGATATACGCGTCGAACATTGCAAGCTTTGTCTGAGCGATCTGCAGCAGCCTGGCGTTCAACTCGCGCGACCAGCTTGCTTCGGGCAGGCCGCGAAAGAATTGCTGGGCGCAGTTGCTGGGCGGCCGGCCCGACCGCGCCGGCAGCAGCGGCAGCGGCTTGCCCGAGGCGACGAGATCGCGGCAGGAACGCAGCTCCACGATATTTTCGACGTGTCCGCGATGATCGTCGTCCCGCAGATTGGCCGGCTCGACATCGTCGGCATCCGCATCCACCAGTACCAGACCGGCGACGTCCTCCATATGGCGATCGGCGAAGACGCGAACATTGTCCCCGCCAAACGCGTGCCCGACCAGAATATACGGTCCAGCGATGCCGGCATTGTGCAAGGCGCTGTGCAATTCGTCGGCGATGCGAACGCTCGTGCGCGGCAGCGGACCGGCGTCGCTGAATCCTGCACCGGCGCGGTCGTAGCTGCAGGCGCGAGTCCATTTCGCGACTCGCGGCTGCACGAGCGCCCAGGCCGGCGCCCAATCCTCCCAGCCCGAATCGAAGATGACGGCCGGCGAGCCTTTCCCCATGCAGGTGAGATTGAGACGTGCCCCGTCGTCTGCGGCGACGATCCGTCCGGGCTTGGTGTAAATTGCGTCTCCCGGTGCGGCGCAGGCGACGCTCGCCAGCAACAGGGTTGCTGCAACTGCAAGCGACTTCATCATTGCGGCCTCCGCGCTCAGCGCACGGAAAACAGCCTGACGCGATGGCCTATTCAGTCAATTCACATCCGCTTGAGAGCGGCATCGCTTGACGCGCCGGACGGCGTTACTCGCGCAGGCCCCAGCCGATCGCGTAGAGCCGCCACACGATTGTGCCCAGTACAGCGGCAAGCGCGACGGTCAACGTCACGCCAATCGTGGTGGGCGCTTCGTTGAAGCCGAGCATGGCGTGACGCAAGCCGTTGATGAAATAGAAGAACGGATTGCCATAGGCCAGCCAGCGCAGCCAACCCGGCAGCATGGCCACCGTGTTGAACACGCCGCCGACCATCGACAGCGGCGTGATGAAGAAGACGACGAGAACGTTGAGCTGCTCGAAGGTCTTGGCCCACAACGCCACGATGATGCCGAGAAAGCCGAAGATCATCGACACGAAGATCACCCAGAAGAGGAACTCCGCCACCGAATGCATGTGGACCGCGCCGAACGCCACGCCGATCAGCATGATGCCGATGGCGGTGAACACGGAGCGCAGGATCACGATCGAGATGGTGCCGGCGATCATCTCCACATAGGAAAGCGGCGAGACCAGAATTTCCTCGATGCTTTTCTGGAAGCGCTGGAAATAGATCTGCGAAGTGGCTTGCAGGAACGCCGCATTGACGATGTTCATCATCACCACACCCGGCAGGACGAATTCGAGATAACGGTAGCCGCCGATGCTGGAGATGCGCCCGCCGACCACGAAGCCGAAGATGAAAATGAACAGCAGCGCCGAAATCAGCGGCGCGACCACGGCCTGGATCGGCACGCGCGCCAGGCGCTGGATCTCGCGCCGGATCATGGTCCACAGGCCGATCCAGTTGATCGTCATCGCGCGGCCACCGCGGTGTGTTCGGCTGCCTTGCCGGTGGCGGCGAGATAGGCGCGCTCGAGCCCGCCGGGTTCGGTGAAGAACTCCTCCTTCGGTCCGTCGCGCACGATGCGGCCGTTGTGGACAATGGCGATTGTGCGGCACAGCCGCTCGATCTCCTCCAGATAGTGCGACGTCAGAAGGATGGTCGTCCCGTCGCGGTTGAGTTCCTGAAGGTAGCGCCACAGATCCATGCGCAGTTCGACGTCCACGCCAGCGGTCGGCTCGTCCAGGATGAGAAGCTTCGGATCGTTGACCATGGCGCGGGCGAGGATGACGCGACGCTTGAGTCCGCCGGACAGTTCGCGGAACGGCTTGCTCGCATGCGGCACCAGATCGAAGCGTTCGATCAGCATGTCGACGCGTTTCTTGCGCTCCGCCGCGCGCATGCCGAAATAGCCGCCCATCCAGTCCACGATATTGCGGGCATTGGCGAAGGGATCGACGTTGAATTCCTGCGGGCTGAGACCGACCAGCTTGCGTGCGTTGCGATAGTCGGCGACCGCGTCCACGCCGAATATCCGGATAGTACCGGAAGTCGGGTTGGTGATGCCGGTGATGCAATGGATTGTGGTCGACTTGCCGGCGCCGTTGGGGCCGAGAAAGCCGAAGAAATCGCCCGGCCGAACGGTCAGCGAGACGTCTTCAACGGCGACGGTGCCGCTCTTGTACACCTTGCGGAGGTGGGAGATTTCGAGTGCGGGAGTCATGAGTCGGCGGACTATACAGTCCCATCGCCGCTTGTCACTTGCGCGAGCGGATGATCGGCGCGCCCCATTTGTGTTGTGGGGGTATTTCCGGCGGCGCGCCGCCCGGCGCGATCGGCCGGCTGCCATATCCGCCGGTGCTGATCAGCCGGTCGTAAAGCACGATTGCGCCCGCCATTCCGACATTGATCGAGAAGCGCGTGGGAATTTTCACGACGAATTCGCAGCGTGCCAGAACCTGTGGCGATAAGGACATGCGTTCCGCGCCGAACACGTATGCGGCGCGCATGGGATGGCGAAAGCGGGGCAGTTCGACGGCATCGTCGGTGATTTCCACTCCGACCAGCCGGCAGCCGGATGGCAGGCGGAACTCGTCCGCCCCGCGATAGGCGTAAAGCGGAATGGCGCCCTCGGTGCGCGAGGTATCGGACTGCGCGTCCGACAACTTCACCCGCGCATTGATGGTGAAGAAGAAACTGGCGCCGAAAGCGTTGGCGATGCGCATCAGATTGCCGAGATTCATCGGCTTCGAAATACCGTCCACGCCGACCGCGAAATAACCGCGCATGCAAAATTTCCTGTCATCCCGGCCAGCGATGGTCCATAGCGTCAGCGTATGGACGCATCGCATGGGCCAGGACCCATCGCGACAATTCCCGGTGGGTCCCGGATCGAACGCTACCGCGTTCGTCCGGGATGACAAGCAGCAAGGTTTACGGCATGGCAAATCCCATTCTGGTTGAACTGACGCGCGGATCTCTCGTCGAGAGCGTGCATCGCGGCGCCATTGCGATCGTGGACGCGGACGGCAAGGTGCGGCTGGCGCTTGGCGATATCGAGACGCCGGTCTATTCGCGCTCGTCGTTGAAGCCGATGCAGGCGATCCCGCTGGTCGAATCCGGCGCGGCCGAGGCGTTCGGTCTCAGCGACGAAGAGGTCGCGCTGGCCACTGCCTCGCACTCGGGCGAGCCGATGCACACCGAAAAGGTGTCCGCCTGGCTGGCGCGGCTGGGCCTTGGCGAAAGCGATCTGGCCTGCGGCGCGCATGCGTCGCGCTACGAACCGGTGGCGGAGGCGATGATCCGGAGTGGCGAGAAGCCGACGCGCCTCTTCAACAACTGCTCGGGCAAGCACACGGGTTTTCTCACGGTGGCACGGCATTGGGACATTGCCACGCGGGGCTATGAACAAATCGGCCATCCCGTGCAGCAGTCAGTGGCCGCCGCGCTGCGCGAACTCTGCGATGCAAGGGACTTGCCGTTCGGCATTGACGGCTGCGCGGCGCCGAACTTCGCGACATCGCTGAAGCAATTCGCGCTCGCCGCTGCACGGATGGCGGCGCCGGACAGGCTGGAGACGGATCGCGCAGGCGCATGCCGGCGCATCATCGGCGCAATGATCGCGCATCCCGAACTGGTTTCCGGCACGGGCCGGACCTGCGCGATCCTGATGCGCGCCTGCAGCGGCTGCGCCGCCGTCAAGGCGGGCGCAGAAGGTTTCTACGCCGGCTGGATTCCGAGTGCCGGGTTGGGCGTCGCAATCAAGATCGACGACGGCGCCGGCCGGGCGGCCGAAACCGTAATCGCCACCCTGCTCGACCGGCTGGGAGTCCTGGCGGCCGACGGACCGGCGCGGCAAATCCTGCGTGCGCCGATCAACAACACGCGCGGCGCAAGGGTCGGCGAGCGCAGGCCGTCGACCGCGCTCGCCGGTGTGCGGCTTTCCTGACCGTCAATAGTTCGGATGCGACGGCGCCGGCATAATGGCGTCCGGCTTGGATTGCTTCGCCGGTGGCGTGTACGGTTCGATCGAAATGATCGAGCACCTGCCGCGGAATCCGATGTCACGCGTGATGACCGTGTCGCCGCGCTCCACGCAGCTCAACTGGAATCCGCCAAAGGACTTGACGGCGATGGTCTGATGAAAATTGAGGTTCGAGCAGGTGCCGATCAGCTTGGCGATCCACTTCTGGTGCCGGGAGTTCTCCAGAATGAGCGTCTTGTCGTTGATGCTCGACCAGTTCCAGATGTCGTTGTGGCGGATGCAAGTGCTCGCCGCCGCCGGTGTCGCTGCCAGAATGGCAACGCCGGCCAGGGCCGATAGAATTTTCCGCATGATGCGCAGTCCTTCGAAAGTGGTTGCCCTCCACCTTGCAGTATACGCGAAAACGGCGGTTTTGTTGCCATGAGGCGGCTTTGACGGCGCACAGGCTTCCCGTAATGTCGCCAGGATCACATCATCAATACGATGTAAAATATTGGGAGAACTGCAATGAAAGCCATGCTTTGCACGCATTATGGGCCGCCGGAGGAGATGGAACTGCGTGACCTGCCCTCGCCCGTCCCCGGCAGGAACCAGGTCCTGATCACGGTCAAAGCCTGCGGCGTGAATTTTCCCGACGTGCTGATGCTGGCCGACAAGTACCAGTTCAAACCGCCGCTACCCTTCCCGCCGGGCGGCGAAGTGGCCGGTGTGGTCAAGGCACTGGGCGAAGGCGTCAGCAACCTCAAGGTCGGCGATCGGGTGGCGGTGTCGATCGGCAACGGCGGCTTCGCGGAGGAAGTCCTCGCCGATTCGCGACGCTGCGTTGCGATGCCCGCCAATGTCGGCTTCGACGTCGCCTCGGCGTTCATCGTGACCTATGGCACGTCGTACCATGCGCTGAAGGATCGCGCGAAGCTGAAGCCGGGCGAGCATCTCGTCGTGCTGGGCGCAGCGGGCGGCGTCGGACTCTCAGCCGTCGAGATCGGCGTCGCGATGGGCGCGAAAGTGATCGCCGGTGCGTCGACACAGGAGAAGGTCGATCTCGCCATCAAGCATGGCGCGGTCGCAGGCTTTGTCTATCCCAAGCTGCCGCTGTCGCGCGACCAGCAGAAAGCGATGTCCGACAAGATCAAAGAGCTGACGGGCGGCGCCGGCGCAGACGTGCTCTACGATCCGGTCGGCGATCAATATTCGGAACCCGCGCTGCGCGCCATGAACTGGGAAGGGCGCTATCTGGTGATCGGCTTCGCGGCGGGCGAGATTGCGAAAATCCCGCTGAACCTGACCTTGCTCAAGGGCTGTGATGTGCTTGGAGTATTCTGGGGCATGGCCACGCAGCGCGATCCCAAGCGCGCCAACGAAAGCCTGCAGGAGATCATGAAGATGATTTCCGACGGCAAGCTGCATCCGGACGTGTCTGCGAAGTTCCCGCTGGCCGAGGGCGGCAAGTCGATCCGCATGCTCATGGACCGCAAGGCGATGGGCAAGGTCGTCGTGACGATGGGGTGAGTTCTTAACACTCTCCTCCTCCACCTCGTCATCGCCCGCTTCATGCGGGCGACCCACCTTGTTTCAGAACAAAAAGGCAAATGGGTTGCCCGGACGGGCCGGGCAATGACGAAATGGTAGGTGAGGCGATCAGGTTGCGCCCCTCACACCGCCGACCATACCAGCGCGGCGACCGTCAGCGCCATCAATAGGGTGCCGAGCCAGCCGAGCGTGTGCAACCATGCTGGCAGCGCCAGCGTTCGCTTCCCGCCGCGCGGCGCGATCACGATCATCATCACGGCCATGATCGGCACGGCGACGACGCCGTTGATGACGGCGGTCCAGAACAGCATGGCGATGGGATCGATGCTGGTGAGCGTCAGGCCCGCGCCCGCCAGGGTCGCCGCGCTGACGATGGCGTAGAAGCCGAGCGCGCGGTTGGCCGGAAGCTCCAGGCTGCCGCGCAGGTGAAAGGACTCGGCAACCGCATAGGCGGCCGATCCCGCCAGCACCGGCACGGCCAGAAGTCCCGTGCCGATGATGCCCGCTGCGAACAGCGCGAAAGTGAACACGCCGGCGATCGGACGCAGCGCCTCGGCCGCCTCGGCAGCGGTCGTGATCTGCGTCAGGCCATGCGCATGCAAGGTCGCCGCGGTGGTGACGATGATGAAGAACGCGATGAGGTTCGAGACGATCATCCCGGTCCAGGTGTCGCGCGCGATGTGGCGGAACGCCGATGCACTGAGCGGCGCCGCGGCCTGGCGGCGACGGTGACTGAGATGGGACTCCTCGGCTTCCTGCGACGCCTGCCAGAAGAACAGATAGGGGCTGATAGTGGTGCCGAACACCGCGACGATGGTCAGCAGCATGTTGCGATTGAGCGAGAGTTGCGGCCACAGGACGGACTTCAGAACATGCAGCCAGGGCACCTGCACGCTGAACGCCGCCGCGACATAGACGAACAGCACCAGGGTCAGGAACTTCAGATAACCGACATAGCGGTGATAGGGCACGAGTATCTCCGCCGTCAGGCAGACCACGCCGAACAGCAGCGCGTAGGCGATCGCCGGACCGCCAACGATCAGGCGCAGGCCCTCGCCCATCGCGGCCAGGTCGGCGGCGATATTGATCGTATTGGCCACGGCAAGCAGTGCGACGATGCAGAACAGAACCGGGCGCGGCAGCCGGTCGGCGATGTTGCGCGCCAGGCCGGCCCCAGTGTCCCAGCCGATGCAGGCGCTGATGATCTGGATGGCCGCCATGAACGGCAAGGTGAGCAGCATGGTCCAGGCGAGCGAATAGCCGAACTGCGCGCCGGCCTGGGAATAGGTCGCGATGCCGCTGGGATCATCGTCGGCGGCGCCGGTGATGAGGCCGGGGCCGAGCGCGCTCCACACTTTTTGCAGGCTGGATCTTGCTGCCGGCATCGTTTCCTCGACTCGCCTTGCAGGACAGTCCACGAGTACCTACCTTTTTCCCGCAGCAAAAGGGATGCGCGATGTCCATTCTGGGTTGGATCATTTTCGGAGCAGTGACGGGCTGGCTGGCCAACCTGATCGTCAACAAGCGCGGCGAAGGCTGCATCCTCAACATCGCGCTGGGCCTTGTCGGCGCGCTGGTGGGCGGCGCGATCTTCCGCGCCCTCGCCCATTTCGATGTGTTCGGTTTCAACCTGACATCAATGTTCGTCGCCATCCTCGGCGCGGTGGTGGTGCTGTTCCTGTGGCACGCCGTGACGGGGAACCGGACGTTGCGTTAGTCAGGCCGGTGCGCCCGCCGCCAGCGATCCAGCGCCACGACGGCCCAAACAGCCTCGACCAATCCGAAGGGCCATGCACCTTGAAGGAAGCCGTAAATCGAACCCAGCACGCACGCAAAAGCGAACGCCAAGACAAACCAATGGCTGCGCCGTTCGAGCGCGTAGGTAACCAGCATCAGCGTGACGGAAATCAAGCCGAAAAGAGTGAGGCCGTTCATTCCGGACTCACCCGAAGTTTCACGTGGCCGACTTGCTCACATAAATCTCCCCACCGCTCTGCTTGAACTCCGCCGCCTTCTTCGCCAACGCGGCTCGGATCTCTGCGGTCGAGAGGGAATCGTTCTGGCCGCGCGCGGCGTCGCGCACTTCCTGGCTGATCTTCATCGAGCAGAATTTCGGCCCGCACATCGAGCAGAAATGCGCCACCTTGGCGCCGTCGGCCGGCAGGGTTTCGTCGTGGAAGGCCTGCGCCGTCTCCGGGTCGAGCGCCAGCGCGAACTGGTCGCGCCAGCGGAACTCGAAGCGCGCCTTGCTCATGGCATCGTCCCACAGGCGCGCCGCGGGATGGCCCTTGGCGAGGTCGGCGGCATGCGCCGCGATGCGATAGGCGATGACGCCGGACTTGACATCGTCGCGGTCCGGCAGGCCCAGATGCTCCTTCGGCGTGACGTAGCAAAGCATCGCCGTGCCGAACCAGCCGATCATCGCAGCGCCGATCGCAGAGGTGATGTGGTCGTAACCCGGCGCAATATCGGTCGTGAGCGGCCCGAGCGTGTAGAACGGCGCCTCGTCGCACGCCTTCAACTGGCGGTCCATGTTTTCCTTGATCTTGTGCATCGGCACATGGCCGGGCCCTTCGATCATGGTCTGGATGTCGTGGCGCTGAGCAATTTTGTTCAACTCGCCCAACGTATCGAGCTCGGCAAATTGCGCCGCGTCGTTGGCGTCGGCAATGGAACCCGGACGCAGCCCATCACCCAATGAAAACGACACGTCATATTGCTTGAGCAGTTCGCAGATGTCCTCGAAATGCGTGTAGAGGAAATTCTCCTTGTGATGCGCAAGGCACCATTTGGCGAGGATCGAGCCGCCGCGCGACACGATGCCGGTGACGCGATTGGCGGTCAGCGGAACGTGCGCCAGCCGCAAGCCAGCGTGCACGGTGAAATAGTCGACGCCTTGCTCGCACTGCTCCACCAACGTGTCGCGATAGATTTCCCAGGTGAGCTCTTCGGCCATCCCGTCGACCTTCTCCAACGCCTGATAGATCGGGACCGTTCCGATCGGCACCGGCGAGTTACGGATGATCCATTCGCGGATGCTGTGGATATGGCGGCCCGTGGACAGGTCCATCACCGTGTCGCCGCCCCAGCGGATCGACCAGACCAGCTTCTCCACCTCCTCCGCCACGCCGGAGGTGACGATGGAGTTGCCGATATTGGCGTTAACCTTGGTCAGGAAGTTGCGGCCGATGATCATCGGCTCGGTTTCCGGGTGATTGATGTTGGCCGGGATGATGGCACGGCCGCGCGCCACCTCGTCGCGCACGAATTCCGCCGTGATCTCGTCGGGGATCGACGCGCCGAAGGAATTGCCGTCGGCGAGTGCCGAGCGCCCGAGATTTTCGCGCGCGGCAATGAATTTCATCTCCTCCGTGATCAGACCCTGCCGCGCGTAATGAAGCTGCGAGACGTTCCGGCCGGCTTTGGCGCGCAGCGGTTTGCGCCCGGCGCGGTCGAATTGCGGCACCGAGAGCAGCTCGCCACGCTTGAGGCCATCGTCTTCGGGCTGCCGCGCGCGGCCGTCATATTCCTCGACATCGCCGCGGGCGAGAATCCATTCGCGACGCCGCAGGCCAAGGCCCTTCTCGATGTCGATCCTGGCGGTTTCGTCCGTGTACGGACCGGAAGTGTCGTACAGGCGCATCGGCGCCTCGCCGCCCGACAGCGCCACTTCGCGGAACGGCACGCCGTCGACGAAGATTTTCTTCGAGCCAGGCAACGGGCCGCGGGTGATGTCAGTCACGCGTTTGGAATTGAGGATGGGTTTGTTCATCTGCCTCTCCCTACACCGGTACTAGCCGGATCAGGTTCAAAGGGATTCGCCCGATTGCGATCTCAGCCCTTGCGGGCACCCCTGGGATAGGTGCGATGATGGGCTCAAGCGGGCGCCGTTTCAAGCGCGCAACCCACATGAAGCGAGCACATGGCCACAACGATTCGGCGCGCGACGCCCCAGGATAGCCCGGCAGTCGGCGAGGTCTTTCTCGCGGCGCGGGCGACGATGACCTACCTGCCCCGTCTGCATAGCGATGACGAGACGCGCAGCCACTTCAAAGGCGTGGTCGAAGCCAAGGAAGCCTGGGTCGCCGAGCGCGACGGCAAAGTCGTCGGCTTCGCGGTCGTCGATGGCGGCTGGCTGGAGCACCTCTATGTCCACCCCAGCCGCTTCAACACCGGCACGGGCACCAAATTGTTCGCGCAGGCAACCGCGCAGCATCCGCAGGGCTTCCAGTTCTGGGCGTTTCAGCAGAATGCCGGTGCGCGGCGATTCTATGAGCGGCATGGCTGTGCGCTGGTGCGGCTCACGAACGGTGCAGACAATGAAGAGAAAGTGCCCGACGCGCTCTATGTCTGGCCGGCAAAGATCAAGTCTACGCCGTGACTGACAGCGGCCACGGCAAAGTCACTCGCCGCCCGCGCCGCGGAGCCGCCGCATTGGGTGCCGTCGCGTTGGGTGCCTTCGCAATCGGCGCAGCGGCGATCGGCTTTCTGGCCATCGGAAACCTTGCGATTAATCGCCTGGTGGTGAAAAACGCCCGCATCCGCGACCTGGAGATCGAAAATCTGACGGTGCGCAAGATCATGCTGCCAAAACAGTAAGTGGCTCACGCGGAGCTGCGGAGCCAAACATAAATTGTCATCCCGGCCAAACTCGCGGTGCGAGTGCAGAGCCGGGACCCAACGTGACTGCGTCTGGGTAGGTCCCGGATCTCGCTGCGCTCGTCCGGGATGACAGAGCTTGCTCGCCCTACGACGCCGCGAACGACCGGAAATCGGTGATGACGCTCTTGACCGCCGCGGCGACGATCTTGCTGCCGGCTTCGACGCTGGCCTGGCTCGGATCGGAGCCGATGCGGCCGTCGGGGAAACGGCGGCGATAATCCTCGGCGTCGTAGATCGGCCCGTTGGGTGCGATCTTCGGCGTCATCTCCACCCGCTTGATCGCTTCGGGATAGCCGAAATAGGTGACGGAAACTTCGGACGGCGTGGCATGGCTGCCCTCGCCCACCGGAAACAGTTGCCGGCACATATCCATCACGCCCGGCAGCTCCCACCAGTTGCGCAGCATGCAGCGCAAAGGCGGCCGGTTCGATCCGGAGTCGCCAAAGGTGACGCCGTGATACATTTCCGAGAACGCGGACGTGATCGTGGCGATGTTGCCGCCATGGCCGTTGAGCCAGTAGATGCGCTCGAAACCGTGCTTGGTGAGCGACTGCGCCCAGTCGGTCATCGCCGCAATCATGGTCGAGGGCCGCAACGTGATCGTGCCCGCAAAGCCCATGTGATGCTGCGCCTGGCCGACATTGAAGGTCGGCCCGACGAGAATGCCCGCCTCGTCGCCGGCGCGTTTGCCGATGATCTCGGGACACAATGCATCCGTGCCAAGCAAGCCGTTCGGACCATGCTGCTCGGTCGAGCCGATGGGAATGAGGATCGCCTTCGACTTGGCGAGATAGGCCTCGACTTCCGGCCAGGAGGAGAGATGGAGCTGCATGGTGTTGGTTTATCAGCCGCTCCACTCGCGCTCAAGCAGTGTGCGTAAATCGTGTTCGTCGGCTTCCTCTAACGGATAAGACGCGCCCAGCGCGCCACAGGCAGCGCGGCTTTCGCGGACCAGAGCGTCGTAAATTTCCAGATGGACTTCCTTCAGCGCGGTCGCATCGCGATGCGTGACCGCGAACAAGGCGCGGTGCGTCAGCCGGTCGACCTCCGCCTGCTGCTTTTCGTTCAGCAACCGGTAGAGCGAAAACGGCGTCTTGTAGAAGTTGGCGGGATCGCGCTGCACGGCCATGAGCTGGGCGAGCTGTGCGTTGATCAGATCCAGTTCCATCATGGCCAAAGTCGACCATTGGTCGCGGTGCAGGAGGCGCATCGGCCATGTCGCACCCTGGCGCGTCATCTTGATGATCACGCCAAGGATGTGGGCGATCGTCGGAACGGGCGGTTGCCATCCGGTCTGGAGTTGCGACGCGATTCCGCGCCGGTCGAACAGCACCTGCACCGCGGGGCGCTTCTGCTTGCCCACCGCCGATTCCGGTTCGTAGAACAGATCGAGCTTCACGCCGTTTTCCGAGAGGGCGTGGACGGCGGTGAGACCCGGCGTGGTCGCATCGCACCAGGCGAACGGACGGAACAGCTTTGTCAGCAGCGCCTCGCGTTCGGCATAGACGACATCAAACGAAGCGTCATCCACCGCGACATAGGCATCGACGTCGGAATAGGCATCGTGCCCGCCCGCCGCCAGGCTGCCTTGCAGCCACACGCCCGCGATGCGCTCGTCCGCCTCCGCCGCAGCGACAAGTCGCGCGATCAGCGCATCACGCCGGTCGATCATCTCGTGGGAATGGTTCTTCATCATGCGGGCAGGATCAGCCGAAGCTTTTCAAGCGCCTTTTTCCACGCGGCGCGTTCGGCATCGACTGCGTCCGAACCGCTGAGCTTGTTGGATTGCACGGCAATTTGCGCCCTGCCCGGACCTTTTGCATAGAAGCCGACTTCGAGCCTGCCGTCCTTCTTCCATTTGCCGCGCCAGTATTTGTTTTTGGTCTTGGAAGTTTCTTCGAACGCGCCGGGGGGAAACCATTTCTTGCGCGTCTTTGCGTCCGTTGCGGCAGTGAACAGTTCCGTGAGCCCAACCGGCATGACTTTGGTCACGCTGACCGAGAATTCGCCGTCGCATTTCTGGTTGACGGCGCGGATGCCCTTCGCACGCTCATAGGAGACCGCGATCATCTGGCCCCACCAAGGTCCGAGCTTCATCTTGCCGTTGAGGACAGCAACAATGCCCCTATGGTCCAGCTTGGCCGCACCGGCCTTGTCCAGCGCGCCATACCAGTAAGCCCAGTCCTTGCCCGTTTTGGCCTTGATGCCCGCATCCGTCATGATCGGCCGGACTGACGTGGTCTTGGGCGCTTGCCCCTTTTCCGCCATGCCTTAATCTCCCCGGACCGCTATTCGACACCAAAAGACTTTGCGAGGAAACCTTCCATGCCAGGCCCGCTTCATGGCGTCACCGTCATCGACCTGACCAGCTTCATCTTCGGCCCCTATGCCACCCAGACCCTGGGCGATCTGGGTGCCGAGATCATCAAGGTCGAGGCGCCGGAAGGCGACAAGCAGCGCTTCGGCCTGAAGCAGAACAAGAGCAAGAACATGGGCTCGACCTTCATGATGCTGAACCGCAACAAGAAGTCGGTGACCCTGGACCTGAAGGTCGAGGCCGACCGCGAGAAGCTGCGCGCGTTGCTGCCGACGGCACAGGTCTTCATCCACAATGTGCGCACCAGCGCGATGACGCAGCTCGGCTTTGGCTACGAGGAAGTCGCGGCGATCAATCCGTCGATGGTCTATGTGCATCTGGTCGGGTTCGGCTCCGAAGGACCCTATGGCGGGCGGCAGGCGTTCGACGACCTCGTCCAGGCGGCATCCGGTGGCGCCGACATGATCCTGGACAATAACGGCCAGAGCACCATGCGGATGTTCCCGAGCTACATCGCGGACAAGGTATCCGGCCTGCATGCGCTATACGGCACCCTCGCCGCCCTCTTCCATCGCGAGCGCACGGGCCAGGGCCAGTTCGTCGAGGTGCCGATGCTGGAGAGCTACACCCACTTCCTGATGATCGAACATCTCTACGGCTCATCGTTCGAGCCTTCGGTCGGACATGTCGGTTCCACGCCGGCGCTGGCGCCGGACCGTGCCTGCTTCAAGACCAGGGACGGGTGGATTGCGACCATGCCGTCGGGCAAGGAGGGCGCCAACAATTTCATGAAGCTGGGCGGCGTGATGGACTTCTACAACAGCGAGGAATTCGTCACCGCCAAGACCAGCAAGGAAAAAGTCCGTCTCTACAACATCGCG
>JANYBR010000223.1 GCA_025360685.1 Pseudomonadota bacterium | reverse complement strand
CGTCAAGAACAAGGTTGCCCCGCCCTTCAAGCAGGTGGAGTTCGACATCATGTACGGCGCCGGGATTTCCAAGACCGGCGAGCTGCTCGATCTGGGCGTGAAGGCCAATGTGGTCGAGAAATCGGGCTCCTGGTTCTCCTGCGGCGGCGAGCGCATCGGCCAAGGGCGCGAGGCGGCCAAGGCTTTCCTCGCCGCCAATCCCGACATCGCCGCCAAGATCGAAACGGCGGTTCGGGCCAATGCCGGCCTGATCGGCCAGAATCTGGTGATCGGCGGCGAAGACAAGGATTCGGACGCGGAAGAATAACGCCGGGTCCGCCACTGCGTTCGTTCCTTTATTGGCATGAGGGAACGACTCCGGCGAAGGGGCGCTCCCGCCACGGGGCGCCCCTTCGTTCATTCCCGGTGACTGTCATCCCGGAAGCAGGTCCGCGAGCTGAAGCGAGCGGGGCGGCTATCCGGGACCCACGGACACGCGGCCTGATGGGTCCCGGCTCTCGCTGCGCTCGGCCGGGATGACAATCGCAGCTTGCGAAGGCTAAAACCGGGCCATGACAAGCCTGTCCGACGTCCGCGCCTCCTTCCTGGATTTCTTCCGGGACCGCCAGCATTCGGTGGTGCCATCCTCGCCGCTCGTACCGCGCAACGATCCGAGCCTGCTCTTCACCAATGCCGGCATGGTGCAGTTCAAGAACGCCTTCACGGGCGCCGAGAAGCGGCCCTACAGCCGCGCCGCGAGCGTGCAGAAGTGCGTGCGCGCCGGCGGCAAGCACAACGACCTCGACAATGTCGGCTACACCGCGCGGCATCACACCTTCTTCGAGATGCTCGGCAATTTCTCGTTCGGCGACTACTTCAAGGAAGCCGCGATCGAATATGCCTGGGACTATATGCGGGGCACCCTGGCGCTGCCGAAGGAGCGGCTGTGGGTGACAGTTCATCCCACTGACGATGTCGCGCGCGGACTGTGGAAAAAGATCGCCGGAATTTCCGACGACCGCATCATCAGCCTTGAGAGCAACCTGTGGGCCATGGGTCCACTCGGCCCGCAGGGCTACAATTCAGAAATTTTCTACGATCAGGGCGATGCGCTTGCCGGTGGTCCCCCAGGCTCTCCCGACGAGGATGGCGACCGGTTTCTGGAGTTCTGGAATCTCGTCTTCATGCAGTTCGAACAAATCGACGAGAGCACGCGCATCGACCTGCCCAAGCCATCCATCGATACCGGTATGGGCCTGGAGCGCATCACCGCGATCCTTCAGGGCGTGCTGACCGACTACGATATCGACCTGTTCCGTCACCTCATCGCCGCATCGGTGGATTTCTCGGGCGCCAAAAGCGAAGGCGAGGCGGTGTTCAGCCACAGAGTCATCGCAGACCATCTGCGAGCGACATCGTTCCTGATCGCCGATGGCGTGCTCCCGTCGAACGAGGGCCGCGGTTATGTGCTGCGCCGGATCATGCGGCGCGCCATGCGCCATGCGCATCTGATCGGTTCGAAGGATCCGCTCATGAATCGCCTGGTTCCGGCGCTCGTGGCCGAGATGGGCCAGGCCTATCCGGAGCTGAAACGCGCCGAAGGGCTGATCGCTGAAACCTTGAAGCTCGAGGAAGTGCGTTTCCGAGACACGCTCGCGCGCGGCCTCAAGCTGCTCGACGATGCCAGCGGTTCGCTGCGCAAGGGCGACAAGCTCGCGGGTGATGTCGCTTTCAAGCTCTACGACACCTACGGCTTTCCCCTCGACCTGACGCAAGATGCCCTGAAGGCCAAGGGCGTCGAAGTCGACACAGCCGGCTTCGATGCTGCGATGGCCAAGCAGCGCGCCGATGCACGCAAGGCCTGGGCCGGCTCGGGCGAGGCCGCGACCGATGCACAATGGTTCGCGGTGTGCGACGAATTCGGCTCCACGGAATTTCTCGGCTACGACACGGAGAGAGCAGAAGGCAACATCCTGGCCCTGTTCAAGAACGGGGAACGGGTGAGGAGCGCCAAGGCCGGCGAAACGGTGCTGTTGCTGACCAACCAGACGCCGTTCTACGCGGAATCCGGCGGACAGGTCGGCGACCGAGGCACAATCTCATCGGCGAAAGGCGAAGGCCTTGTCGACGATACTGAAAAGAAACTGGGTGCTCTGCACGTACATGTCGTCAACGTGACGAAGGGCGAGTTCAAGGTAGGCGACGCGGTCGATCTCACAGTCGACGCAGAGAAGCGGCGCGCCACCCGTGCCAACCATTCAGCGACTCATCTTCTGCATGCCGCTTTGAAACGCGTGCTCGGTGGGCATGTCTCGCAGAAGGGCTCGCTGGTTGCGCCAGATCGGCTGCGCTTCGACTTCAGCCATGCCAAGCCCGTCACTCCGGACGAACTCGAGCGCATCGAGCGAATGGTCAACGCCGTGATCCGGCAGAACTCCGACACCTCGACGCGCGTCATGCCGACCGACCAGGCCGTGGCAGCCGGCGCCGAAGCGCTATTCGGCGAAAAGTACGGCGACGAAGTGCGCGTGCTGAGCATGGGCAGCGACCTCGACGCGGCCAAACCATACTCGGTCGAATTGTGTGGCGGCACGCATGTGCACCGGTTGGGTGATATCGGGCTATTTACGATTTTATCCGAGAGCGCGGTTGCCGCCGGCGTGCGCCGCATTGAAGCGCTGACAAGCGAAGGTGCGCGAATATATCTGACCGGACAGGCCGAGATTGCGCGCGATGCGGCCGCCGTGCTGAAGACCAACCCAGCCGACCTGGCGGCGCGCGTGTCACAACTTTCCGACGACCGCCGCCGCCTGGAACGCGAACTGGCGGACACCAGGAAGGCCCTCGCGCTGGCAGGTCCAACGAAGTCCGGCGAGGCCGAAGGCGCCAAGGAGATCGCCGGCATCAAGGCAATCCTGCGCATCGTCGAGGGCGTCAGCGCCAAGGATCTCAAAGGACTCGCCGACGACGCCAAATCCAAGGTCGGTTCCGGCGTGGTGGCGTTCATCGCCGTTGCAGACGGCAAGGCATCGCTCGTTGTCGGCGTCACCGAGGACCTGACCGCACGCATCAGTGCCGTCGATCTGGTGCGCATCGGCTCCGAAGCGCTGGGAGGAAAAGGTGGCGGCGGCAGGCCCGACATGGCGCAGGCCGGTGGCCCTGATGGCGCGAAGGCGGCCGACGCGCTCGCCGCGATCGAGAAGCGGCTTTCGGCTCTGGCGCCGGCGGCGTGAAGCCTGCATCCGAAGAGGACTTGCGCCGACGAGTGTATCTCGTACTGGAAGGCGGACGAATGGGCGGGCCGCTGGGGTCGGCGGTGCAGGCCACCCTGATCGCGCTGATCGCGCTCAACGTCATTGCTTACACCCTGCAGAGCATGCCGCAATTCGATTTCGAGTACGACCTCAGCTTGCGGATTTTCGAATTCATCTCGATTGCCGCTTTTGCGCTCGAATATTTTCTGCGGCTGTGGACGGCACCTGAAGATCCCTCCGTCCGCGAACGCGGACCGTTTGTCGGGCGGCTCTACTTCGCCAGCCGTCCGCTGATGGTGATCGATTTTCTGGCGATCGCGCCGGCGCTGCTCGCACCTTTCGTGCCGTTCATCGATCTTAGGGTGCTGCGCCTCATGCGGCTTTTGCGCTTGCTCAAGATTGCGCGCTACTCGCCTGCGCTGTCGGCACTGGCCAGCGTGCTGGTGGAGGAACGGCGAGCGCTCTACGGCAGCCTGATACTTTTTCTTTGTGCCATGGTGCTGGCCGCGGCCACCATGCACGCGGTCGAAGGCGCATTACAGCCGAAGATCTTCGGCACGATTCCAAGCGCGATGTGGTGGGCCGTCTCCACCCTGACCACTGTGGGTTATGGCGATGCGGTACCGCATACCTCGCTTGGCCGCCTCGTTGCAGGGATCACCATGATCGTCGGCCTCGGTCTGGCCGCCTTACCTGTCGGCATCGTGGCCACGGGATTCGCCAATTCAATTCATCGACGTGACTTCGTCGTGACGTTCGGCATGCTGGCGCGGGTACCGCTGTTCAAGGGCTTCGACGCGCAGACCGTCGGCGAAATGATGGACATGCTGCGGGCGCAGGCCGTCAGCGCCGGCGACATTATTTCCGGTCCGGGCGAACACGCCGCTGCCATGTACTTCGTCGTCGCCGGCGAGATCGAAGTCCAGCTGCCGGGCCGCAAGCTGCGTTTTTCCAGCGGCGACTTCTTCGGCGAACTAGCGCTTCTGCACGAATCCATGCGCGAGGCCACGATCATCGCGGTGACGTCGTCGCGCCTGCTGGCGCTTTCGGCGCACGACTTCGAGGGCCTGCTGCGCAAGCGGCCGGGCCTCAAGGAACAGTTCGCCGCGCTGGCGGCCGAACAATCTCGAGATTCTGTCGGACCGCTGTCGTCAGAGGACCTCAGAGAGGCGCTCGAGGTCGCCGACCCGCCGCCTCGCTGACGCGCCCTCCATCCTTCGACAAACTCAGGATGAGGGATTGAACTTGGCCCTCACCCTGAGCCTGTCGAAGGGCGAGGGCCAACGGGAACGTGCGCCAACCTGAGTCGGCTCTAGGCCGTGAAGTAGATGCAGATCTTGTTGCCGGTAGGATCGCGCAGATAAGCGCCGTACCAGCTCTGCTTTTCCGGCGGACGATAGCCGGGCGCGCCTTCGTCCCTGCCGCCATTCTTGAGGCCGGCCGCGTGCGCCGCCTTCACCTCGTCGGCGTCCTTGGCCTTGAACGCGATCATCATGCCGTTGCCGAACGAGGTCAGCTGTTTGTCGAAGGGTGGGCAGACAAAAACGCTGTTTTCTTCCTTGCCCTTCGGCCCATAGCCGATCCAGCCGCCATCGGCGAATTTGCGCTCATGCCCGAAGGCCGAGAACACGGCGTCATAAAATTTTCCCGACGCTTCGCTGTCTTTCGCGCCGATCGTCACATATCCGATCATTTTCAACTCCCCAGTTTGGCCGGGAAACCTATCCAACCGAGAAGAACGAATCAAGAACAATTATGCAGAAGAGGTATGTCCGAAGCACATGCATACTGCTGACAGAATCTGGCTGACCGGGTGGAGGTCCGGTTGGAACATTGGCGCTATGCCATCGCCTTCTTCAGATTCTCGTCGACCTTGTCGAGGAAGCCTTCCGTCGTCAGCCACTTTTGCTCGGGGCCGACGAGCAATGCCAAGTCCTTGGTCATGAAGCCGGCTTCGACCGTGTCGACACAGACCTTCTCCAGAGTGTGCGCGAACTTGTCGAGCCTGGCATTGCCGTCGAGCTTGGCGCGATGCGCCAGGCCGCGCGTCCAGGCGAAGATCGAGGCGATCGAATTGGTCGAAGTCGCCTTGCCCTTCTGATGCTCGCGAAAGTGGCGTGTGACCGTGCCATGCGCGGCCTCGGCTTCCACCGTCTTGCCGTCGGGCGACAGGAGTACCGATGTCATCAGGCCAAGGCTGCCGAATCCCTGCGCCACCGTGTCGGACTGCACGTCGCCGTCATAATTCTTGCACGCCCAGACATAGCCGCCGCTCCATTTCAGCGCGCTCGCCACCATGTCGTCGATCAGGCGGTGTTCATATGTGATGCCCAGTTCCTTGAACTTCGCGGCGAACTCGGCCTCGTAGACCTCCTGGAAAATGTCCTTGAAGCGGCCGTCATAGGCTTTGAGGATCGTGTTCTTGGTCGACAGGTACACAGGATACTTGCGCAGGATTCCGTAGTTGAGCGAAGCGCGCGCGAAATCGCGGATCGAGTCGTCGAGATTGTACATCGCCATGGCGACACCGGAGCCCGGCGCGTCGAACACCTCGTGCTCGATCACCTTGCCGTCTTCGCCGACGAACTTGATGGAGAGCTTGCCCTTGCCCGCGAAGCGGAAATCGGTGGCGCGATACTGGTCGCCGAACGCATGACGGCCGACGACAATGGGCTGCGTCCAGCCCGGCACCAGGCGTGGCACGTTCGTGCATATGATCGGCTCGCGGAAAATCACGCCGCCCAGGATGTTGCGGATTGTGCCATTGGGCGACTTCCACATCTTCTTGAGCTTGAATTCCTCCACCCGCGCCTCGTCGGGCGTGATGGTAGCGCATTTGACGCCCACGCCGTGCTTCTTGATGGCCTCGGCAGCGTCGATGGTCACCTGGTCGGCGGTGGCGTCGCGGTGCTCGATGCCGAGGTCGTAATATTCCAGCTTGATGTCCAGATAGGGCAGGATCAGCTTGTTGCGGATGAGCGCCCAGATGATGCGGGTCATCTCGTCGCCGTCGAGTTCGACGACCGGATTGGCAACCTTGATCTTGTCCATGACTTTTCCCTGATAGATGGGCCTCGGAAAGCGGGCTGGCGCGGGGTATAGCGGGGGTCCGCAAACCCGTCAAAGCCACAAATGAGCGCTCCCGTCATCATCCTGTCCCGGCCGCAATTGGGCGAGAATATCGGCGCAGCGGCGCGCGCAATGAAGAATTTTGGGCTGTTCGATCTGCGGATCGTAGCCCCGCGCGACGGCTGGCCGAACAAGAAGGCCGGCATCATGGCCGTGGGCGCGGTGGACGTCCTGGACAAAGCCGGACTTTACGACGATGCGGCAGCGGCACTAGGCGATCTGCAGTTTGTCGTGGCCGCCACCGCACGCGAGCGCGGCGTGACCAAGCCGGTACTGACACCGTTCGAAGCTGCACGCCGCCTGCGCGAGACAGCAGCGGACGGCACACGCTGCGGCATCCTGTTCGGTAGCGAACGCTCGGGTCTCGACAATGACGAGATCTCCCTGGCGAGCGCCGTCGTCACCATTCCGACGACGGAGTTCTCCTCGATCAATCTGGGCCAATCGGTGGTGCTGCTCTGTTACGAATGGTTTCGCGCCATGGACGCGACGCCTGCCATGCGCATCGATCACGGTCCGGTCGCCAAGAAGGCCACGCGCGAAGAGATGATCCAGCTCTTCGAGCATCTCGAGGAGGAGCTGCTGAAGAGCGGCTTTCTGTATCCGCCGAGCAAGGAAACGCCGATGATCCGCAACCTGCGGGCGCTTCTGAACCGCGCCGACATGACGGACCAGGAGGTGCGCACCCTGCGCGGTGTCATCGTGGCGCTGGCGAAAGGCAAGTACCGGCGCAGGCCGCCCGAAGGCGCATGACCATTCTCACATACATCATTCTTGCGCTCGTCGGCGCGATGGCCGCAGCCTTTGTCGCCTCGCCAATCATCCGCGGACGGAGCGATCGCGGGCGCTTTGTGCTGGCGGCCGCGGCTGCATTGTTCGTGCTGGGCGCGGGCGGTGCGCTGTATCTGGAACTTGGCCATCCGGCGCTGGCAATCCGTGCGCTCGAGGGCGACGATGCGCGTGATCTCAACTCACTGATCGGCCGGCTGGCCGCCGTGGTGCGCAATCGCCCCGGCGATCCGCGCGGCTGGGCCATCCTCGGGCGCGCCTACCTCACGGCCGGCGATCCCGGCGATGCGGCCAAGGCTTTTGGGCGTGCGATCAACGCATCTCAGGCAAGCGGGCACGTGGAATCGTTTCTGTATTCGGCCTATGGCGAGTCCTTGACCCAGGAAGCGTCTGGCGCGGTCACTCCGGAGGCAGAGGCGGCGTTCACGCAGGCGATTGCTGGCGATCCGAAGGACAAGGCGGCGCGCTATTTTCTCGGCCTTGCTGCCGCCTCGCGCGGCGACGCGAGCAAGGCGCTCGGCTTGTGGAAGGACCTGCTCGGCGATGTGCCGGCGGACTCGGCTGTGCATCAGGACCTGGTCGACCGCATCGCAGCGCTTTCCGCGCAAAACGGCGCGGCACCGGACATTTCAGCCATGGTTGCCGGCCTCGCGGCGCGGCTGAAAGCCCATCCCGACGACGGCGCAGGTTGGCAGCGATTGATCCGCGCCTATGCGGTGCTCGGCGACACGGAAAAGGCCCGTGCTGCGCTGACGGATGCCCGAAAAGCCGTCGCCGCGCAGCCCGATCAGGTTGCCGCGCTCAACGCCGAACAAAAGGCGCTTGGTCTTTAGAGCGCAACCTGATTCAGTCGAATCGGATCACGCTCCAGATTTTTGAACCAGCGCGTAATCCAACAGCGAGCCGTCAGACACGTCGCCGATTTGCGCTCTAGTTGTCGGCCGCCTTGGCGCGCAGCTTGGTCCAGTCGTCAGTCGAATCCTCGACTACGATCGTGATGTAGCAATAGTTCATGACGTACTTAAACAGGCGCGAGCGTACGCGGCCGACAACTAGAGCGCAAATCGGCGACGTGTCTGACGGCTCGCTGTTGGATTACGCGCTGGTTCAAAAATCTGGAGCGTGATCCGATTCGACTGAATCAGGT
>JANYBR010000046.1 GCA_025360685.1 Pseudomonadota bacterium | reverse complement strand
ATGGCGCATCGCAACTCTTTCCGCTGGCATCGTCGCTCCCTTGGATTGCCAAAGGAGGGACCCTAAACAGGCCAGCGGAGGCGCTCGTCGCCATTCCAGACCCCGGGCGGCATTATTCCGTTCCGGTGGGCGGCATCATCTCGTTATGATGGGCGGCATCATTCCGTTACGGCGGGCGACATCATCTCGTTATGATGGGCGGCTTGAGCAGGAATCAGCACGTGGCGCAGAATTTCATCATTCGAACGCCGCTACTTGTCAGGACCGCCCGAAACCAGCGTTGTTTGATTTTTCCGATCACCTATAATTCCGCAGGTCAGCGCCCAATGCGCTTCAGTTACTGTTTTGATGTCCAATGCCGATCCAGGTCCTTGACAGAGCCGTCAAAATACTCCGCATCGTAGCCAGGCGAGGTCCCACTACGTTAACCAAGATCAGCGTGGAATCCGGACTGCCGCTGCCGACGACCTCTCGCATCCTGAATTCGCTCGCGGAGAATGGCCTGGTTCGTCGGGTCGATGGAAAATACGAACTGGGAGCGCGACTACTGCCAATCACGGCAGGCCTTGAATCTCTGAAAAAGTCGCTGGCCTCGGTCCATCCGGTCGTTGAGGAACTTTCGAGGCGCTCGGGCGAGGATTGCGGCTTCGCCGTCCTACAGGGCAACGAAGCGGTCGTGGTGGACTGGTGCTATGGTCCTTGCGACCCGCGGGTGATCGAACCCTATTCGCGTGAAATCCCACTATATTGCGCCTTCGGCCAGGTGCTAATCGCGTTTCAGCCTGCGGCATGGCGAGAGCGCTTTCTCAACAGCGCCAAACTTAAGAAAATGGCAGCCGGGACCGTTGTCGACCGGGAAGCCCTTGCTGCTGAGATAGAAAAAATACGCAAAACCGGCCTCCATATTTCATTTGCTGAAAACGTGGAGGGCGCGGGAAGCCTCAGCGTACCGGTATTCGATGATTTGAGCCGACTTCAGGGCGCGCTGTTCATCACTGGCCCGTTGGAGCGACTAAGCGGGGAACGGCTTTCGAAACATAAATCGCTGCTGCGCGAAGCGGCCGGACGCCTTCAGTCCGGACTTGCCGTTCAACGAGAAGCCAGTCGCCGTGGCCTCGGGCGAACCTAAGCGCGTTTGCGCGTTCCGACCATCGCGGCAAGACCGATCGCCAGGCTCGCGATGATGAGCATCGAGCTGATCGCTGCAATCGTTGGGTCGACCTCGTCTCGCAGGGCAACGAACATCCGCTTCGGCAGCGTGGAACTGGGGCCGCCGCTAAGGAACAGGCTGACGACGACTTCATCCAGCGAACTGACGAATGCAAATAACGCAGAGGCAATTATGCTGCCCTTGATTTGCGGGGCGGTTACCTTCAGGAACGCTTCAAGCCGATTGACTCCCAGGCTTTGCGCGGCTCGCTCCTGCGCCATGTCGAACCCCTGAAGTCCCGACAGACTGGTAATCAGCACGAAAGGCACCGCAAGCATGGTATGAGCCAGGATGATACCGACAACGGTATTGTTGGCTCCGATGCGGGCGTAGATGAAGAAGATCCCGATCGCGACGATGATGTGCGGCACCATCAGCGGCATCATCAGAACGGTGTAGGCGGCTCGCGAAAATCTGCTCGACGATGTATGGATTCCGTAAGCCGCAGCAACGCCTATCGGTGTCGCGAGGAGGCAGGTAGCGAATGCGATCTGCAAACTCACCCATGCTGCGCGCGTCCATTCCGGGCTTCCGAAGAATTCGAGGTACCAGCGGGGCGATAGGGCCGTAGGCGGAAACGAAAGAAAGCGCGACGCTGAGAATGACATCGGCACCACGATGAAAATGGGCATTACGAGGAAAATCAAGACGGCTATGCCAAGTCCGGAGAGCAACAACGATGCAAGGCTTGATCTTTCGCGGCCCCTTCGCATCCGATCACCCCCTGAAAACGTGATCGAGAGGAACCAGGCGGTTCATTACCCAAAAAAGCAAAAGCACAATCGCGAGTAGCACGAGCGAGACAGCGCTGGCCGCGCCCCAGGAACTAAAAAGTTCAACATTTCTCTGGATCAACTGCCCCGCCATCACAGTGGTGCCGCCACCGAGCAGTTGCGGGGTAACGTAATAGCCTATCGAAAGTACGAAAACGAGCAGGCCACCGGCTGTCAGCCCGGGTAACGAGAGTGGAAAGAAAATTCGCCAGAACGCGAACACCGGCGTTGCGCCCAACGCAGCCGCGGCACGCATGAGGTCACCGTCGATACGCTGCATTGACGCGAATAGCGGAAGTACCAGGAAGGGCAGCAAAATGTGCGTCATGCCAATGACCGTACCGGTCACATTATACATCAACGCCAGCGGCTCTTCCGTCAGTCCGAGACTCTGAAGCCAGTTGTTGACCAGTCCGCGACGCTGAAGAAGAATCAACCACGCATAGCTGCGAACCAACAGGCTCGTCCAGAACGGAATCAGGATGCATGTCAGTGCGATGCCTCGCCAGAACGGCTTCAGGCGCAGCATCCAGAAGCAGAGCGGGTATCCGAGCAAGATGGTCAGGCCGGTGACCGTGCCGGCAATCTGAAAGGTGACGGCGAAGCTTTTGACATATGTCGGATCATCGAACATGCGCTGGTAATGTTCCAGCGAAAGCCTGCCCTCACTGACAAACGAGAGCGCGAACAGCCAGACGATCGGCACGATCAGCAGCGCACCGACAACCAGCAAGCCCGGAATCAGGAGCATGGCCTTTTTTTGCATCAGGTGCTGAACAATCACGGCTGGATTCCATCCGATTCAATATTCTGCCTTTGGGTCGCGCCGTACCACGACGGTATGCGCTGGATGCAGCGAGAAGTTTGCGCTTCCACCCTCACCCGGCAGCAAGCCATCCGACTCGACATGGGACGGCTGTCGGACCGTAAAGGTGAGCCCGTTGGCCGTTTCGGCGAATAGGAGGTGGCTTTCCCCCTGGAAGATACGCTTTCGTACGATCGCAGGGATCTGATTTTCCGCGGCCGCTTCCGCAAGCCGCAGCTTTTCCGAGCGGATTACTAGTACCAGATCGTTGCCGATCGGCACCTTGCTTGCGCACATCATGCGGCGACCGTCGAGCAGCACCGAGTAGTCATCGCAGCGCGATACCCCGGCCAACACGGCTTCGCCAATGAAATCCGCGACGAATGCGCTCGTCGGCGTATCGTAGATTTCGAAAGGAGTGCCCAACTGTTCGATGCGGGCACGGTTCAACACGGCGATGCGATTGCTCATGGTGAGCGCTTCGCGCTGATCATGGGTTACGTAAATCGTGGTCGCGCCAAGCCGCTCGTGCAATGCCCGTATTTCGATCTGCATGTGTTCACGAAGCTGCTTGTCGAGCGCCGAGAGAGGTTCGTCCATCAGGATCAGCTTCGGTTGGAAAACGATCGCGCGCGCCAGCGCGACCCGCTGTTTCTGTCCGCCCGACAGCTGATCTATGCGACGTTCACCGAAGCCTTCAAGTTTCACCAGCGACAGCGCGTTGGCTACCATCGGCCCCGCTTCTGCTCGGGAAATGCGTCGGGCCTTGAGCGAAAAGGCGACGTTCTCGGCGACATTCATGTGAGGAAACAGCGCATAGCTCTGAAAAACAATACCAATCCCGCGCCGGTGCGGCGGCTTGTCAGTGACGTCTTCGTCGCCGATGAGAAGCCGGCCGCGATCAGGGTGGACGAAACCGGCGATGACATTGAGGAGCGTGGTCTTGCCGGAACCAGACGGTCCAAGCAAGGTCATGAACTCTCCGGGACGGATCTCAAGCGAGACATCGTCAAGCACGGTAGCCGGCCCGTAGGTCTTTGTGATTCCGCGAACCTCGATCGCGAGCGGATTCTCCGTTGTATCTAGGTGGTCTTGGCGAAAACGCTGCATCAAGCCGCCCTACTTCTGCAGCAGGGAAGTCCAGCGTGCAAAGGCCTTGTTCGCATCTTCCGTCGCATACCAGGCCGGGTCAAGCATCACCTGCTGCTTGAGATTTTCCGGAGCGGACGGCATACGTTTCATACGCTCCGCCGGGATAATGCCTGTGTCGTATGCCTTGGGATTGACGGGCCCGTAATCGATCAGCGAGGCTGCGGTGGCCTGCTGCTTGGGAGAGAGCATCATGTTGGTAACCTTCATCGCGTTGACCTTATTCTTGGCTCCCTTCAGCACCATGAAGCATTCGACATCGTAGATGCCTTCATTGTAGGTGTAGGCCGCTGGCGCGCCAGCATCGATGCTTGCCTGCGCACGGCCGTTCCAGACCGCCAGCATATCGACTTCGCCGTCGTTCAGAAGCTGCACGGACTGCGCTCCCGATGCCCACCACAGACTGAGCGATGGCTTGATCTCCTCGAGTTTCCGGAAGGCGCGATCGACATCGAGCGGGTAAAGCTTGTCTCGCGCGACGCCGTCGGCGATCAAGGCAATTTCGAGCATCTGGCGGGGGTTGGCACTCAGGGATCGCTTGCCTGGAAACTTTTTCACGTCCCAGAACTCCGCCCAGGTTCTCGGGGGCGTCTTCACCGTCTTGGTATTCCAGGCAATCACCGTCGAGAATGTCCACTCGCCGACATAATTGGCCGAACGCAATCGCGGGTCGATATCCACGGCGTTCGGGATCAGCGAATAATCGAGTGGCTCAAGCAATCCTTCGCTGGCCGCCCGCGCAGCCTCGGCGCAACCCAACGCAACGAGGTCGTAACTCGGGCTGCCGGAAAGCACCTGCGCCTTAATCTTCGCATAGCCCCCGTGACTGTCTTGAAGAACCTGGATTCCAAGCTCTTTCATTGCGGGCTCAAAGAAGGCTTTGGTCTGTACCTTTTGAGGCTCGCCGCCGTATCCCGCGAATGACACAGTTCCTTCCGCGAGCAGATTCGTCGAAGTCAAAACGAGTGCCCCGATGAGAGCGGCGCCTCGCGAGATCGTCGATAACGTCATCATGGGTCATCTCCGCGTTTTGGTTGCCATATTAAAGTGCCAATGCGGAACAGCCCGCAATTGAAATTCTGGACTTCTCTCGCATCGTGGAAGTTTCACCGAATAGCGCTGGATATCCTGGATGGCCGAGGGATAGATCAAAAAAAGCGTTTACCTGCCTTCCGATTAAGCAGAGTCAGCCGAATACGATGTCCTTGCTGCCGACCGAGAAACCCGCCTTCAAAGCCCCATGGCGTATTGGGGTGGATGTTGGCGGAACGTTTACGGACATCGTCATGGTGGACCGGACAGGCGCTATCGAGGTCGGGAAAGTGCCTTCGACGCCGCGCGATCCCAGCGAGGGCGTGATCGACGCGATCGAAGTGGCCGCAACCCAGTTCAGGATTTCGGTCCACGAGTTGCTTGCCGGCTGCAACCATTTCATGCATGCCTCTACGGTTGCAACCAACATTGTGATTGACGGCCGTGGAAGCCGGGTCGGGATGCTGGTTACAAAGGGTTTTCGGGACAGTATCGAAATCCGCCGCGGCATACGGCAAAATGCATGGGATCATCGCACGCCATTTCCATCCCCTCTTGTTCCGCGCTACCTGCGGCTCCCTGTCGCAGGCCGCATCGATCGCAGAGGCGTCGAAATTGAGCCTCTATCAGAGACCGATATCCGCGCAGCCATCGAGATCTTCCGAACGGAGAAAGTGACTTCGATCGCGATTTGCCTCTTCAACAGCTTCCTCTCGGACACTCACGAACAGCAGGCCGCCGCGATCATTCGCAATGAGATGCCGGAAGTGTGGGTGACGTTGTCGAGCGTGGTATCACCGACGATCGGCGAATATGAGCGCAGCTCGACGGCCGTTCTAAATGCCTATGTGGCCCCCAGCATCGTCTCATATATGCGGCGGCTTGCCGAAAAGCTGGCCGAGCGCGGTTTGAAATGCCCCTTCAACGTGGTTCAAAACAACGCGGGCGCATTAACCGTCGATCACCTTCAGCATCGCGCCGTCGCGCTGCTGCTTTCGGGCCCCGCCGCCGGAATCGGCGCACTCGGACTCTATAGCGCTGCGCTCGGCGAACCCAATCTGCTGTCGATGGAAATCGGGGGCACAAGTTGCGACGTCACGCTACTCTCCGGTGGCCATGCCGACGTGGCGTCGGAATTCGAACTCGGCGGATACCATGTCGCGATGCCGAGCATCGACATCCACAGTGTCGGCGCTGGTGGCGGAACGGTGGCAGGCGTTGATCGCGCCGGCCTGTTGTTCGTCGGCCCGCGCGGCGCAGGCGCCCATCCCGGCCCGGCCGCGTACGGACTGGGCGGGGCGGAGCCCACCATCACCGATGCCCAGCTCGTTCTGGGGCGTCTTGTGTCGGGACCACTCGCCGGCGGCGGACGCACCCTAGATCTGGAACTTGCAAGGCGGGCCATCGAAGAGCGGGTGGCCCGGCCACTCGGGCTCTCACTGGAGGCCGCCGCCGCCGGCATGTTGCGCATGCTCGACCAGCAGCTTTTTCACGCCGTGCAGAAGCTCAGCGCGGAGCGCGGATACGACCCTCGTAAGTTTATCCTGGTCGCCGCGGGCGGCGCCGGTCCCATGCACGGGAGCTCAGTCGGCCGCAAACTGTATTCGCCCGCGGTGTACGTGCCACGCCTGGCAGGCACCTTCTGCGCGCTCGGCATGCTGAACATACCAGTCAAGCATGAGTTCGCGCGGGTCCACTTAGGGAAGCTTGACGGAACGACCTTCGACGCGCTCCGTCCGGCATTCGAACAACTGAGCGCGCAGGCGAACGCCCGGCTGGCGGCCGATGGTTTCTCGGGAGAGAACGCGCAGGTTACGCGCGAATTTGACCTACGCCACCGCGGTCAGATCGGTACTTTGCGAATTTCAATCGCTGACGAAGATGAAACGGATTGGCGCAAGGTCAGGGAAAAATTCTTAGCCGCCTACCAGCGCTCCTATGGCTATCGGGATACGACGTCGGACGTTGAGATCGCCAGCATACGAGTGGTGGGACTTGGTCTTTTTCCCGCCTTTAGCCTGGGAACTTCCGAAGCGACCCCCGGCACGTCGCCCGCCTTTACCGAACGGCAAGTGTATTTCGAGGAAGCCGGCGGATGGACGACGGCGAAAGTATACCAAGGCCGGGATTTAAGGGCAGGCGCGACCATAATCGGCCCATCCATCATTCACGAGACGACCACATTGGTGATCGTCGGTCCGGGTGATGTGTGTAGCGTCGATACCTTGGGCAACTTCATTATCCGATTTGACCCACCGAGGGTAGCATGACCCTGGATCCCGTAACGCTGGCGCTGGTGCAGAAGCGTGTTGACCACATCGCGGAACGCATGGGCCAGGTGATGCTGAGAACGGCTCGCAGTCCGATCTTCAACCAGAGCCATGATTTTTCCTGCTTTCTGACCGACGGCCACGGTCGCCTGATCAGTCAGGCCGACGGCATTCCGATCCATACTGGCGGTGGCGGCCTGATCGTGGAGGCGGTGCTGAAGTTCTTCGACGATATCGCCGAGGGCGACGTCTTCATCTCCAGCGACCCCTACGTTGCAGGTGGCAATCACCTTCCCGATTGGGTCATCACCCGGCCCGTGTTCATCGACGGCGCGCTGTTCGCCTTCGTCTGCAACCGAGCGCATCAATCCGACATCGGCGGCGGCGTCGCCGGCACGTACAATCCCGCCGCAACGGAAATTTTTCACGAGGGCATCAGGCTGCCTCCGCTGAGACTTTACGAACGAGCCCAAGTGCGGCGCGACCTGTGGGAACTTCTGCTATTGAACAGCCGCTGCCCGGATCTGCTCGATGGCGACCTGAAAGCGATGCTGGGCTCGACCCAAATCGGCGCAGAGCAGATGATAGAGCTCGCACAAGACCTCGGCGCGGCCGACCGGCTCCGCTATTTCGAGGGCATCCTCGACTACGCCGACCGCCGGATGCGCGCTGCTGTGTCTGAGCTTCCCGACGGAATCTATGCCGGCGCCGAGATGAGCGACAATGATTGTTTTGAGGAATGCGAAATTTGGATCCGGGTCATCATCACCAAGCGCGGCGATACTATCCATGTAGATTACACCGGAACCGACCCGCAAATAAAAGGCTTTAAGAACAGCTCGATCAGTAATACTCGCTCGGCAACCTACGTGGCGCTAACGTCGTTTCTCGATCCCGAGATACCTCGCAACGAAGGCACCTACCGTTGCGTCACGATCAATGCGCCGCTCGGCTCTATCGTCAACCCGAGGTCGCCAGCACCGATGACGATGTGCACCGTGTTGCCGGCGCACGATATGATCCACGCCTGCTGGATGGCGCTGGCGCAGGCGGCGCCCGACCGGGCTTGCGCGGGCTGGGGCAAGGTCAGCCATTGCAACATGTCCGGCAAGACCCCCGAAGGGTCGACCTATGTCATGTATCATTGGAACGCGCTCCCTGCGGCGGGAGCGGTTAAGGGACGCGACGGCTTTGAGCAGATCGGCCCGCTCAACAGTCTCGGCAAGCTCATCGTGCCGAACTGCGAAACCTATGAGCAACTCTACCCGGTTCGTTTCCTTCAGCATGAACTGCGGTGCGACGCCGCCGGCCCTGGCCAGTATCGTGGTGGCGCCGGGGCGATCTATCGGGTCGTCGTCGAAGACGAAGCCGAATACGCATATAGGGGCGAAGGACAGCGCACTCCCTCCGGATACGGTGTTCACGGCGGCGGCACCGGCGCGGCCGGTTCGGTGGAGTTCCTCCTTGCCGATGGAACAACATGGACACCGCCGCAGTTTGGCACCGGCCGGCTTGGCCCCGTCGAAATTCGAATTGATTCACCGGCCGGCGGTGGCTGGGGGAATCCTGCACATCGCGATCCTGAGTTGGTGCTGCGGGATGTGCGCGACGGCGTAGTAGGAGTTGAGGCCGCTCGCGCCCTGTATGGCGTCGAACTGTCGGCGGACCGGCGCGGTGTTGATGTGACGGCGACCGAACAACGCAGGAGATCGATGTGAACGGATTTATTGGATGCAACGGAAAGCCTATTATCGCCAATATTGAGCGTTTGTATCGCCTGATGGATCGCGAGGATCTTCAAGCCGTCGTGGTGCGCGGTGGACAAAACGTGACCTATCTTGCCGGTATTGCATTTCACGGAACCCTTGCCAGGCATCTCGATCTCGCAGGGTCGCGCCGTGGCGTGGCCGTAATCTGGCCACGGCAAGGCGCGCCTGTATTCGTCGTCGAGACCACTGCCAGTGGCGCCGCTGCGCGCTATTCTTGGATTGAACGGCTGGAAATCTATGACGGCTACCACGAGTCCCTGTTCAAGCGCGTCAGTGCGGCCTTGCTGGATCTCGGCGTCGCCTCCCGCCGCGTCGGCTTCGACAAAAATTTCATCGGCGCCGGCTTTTGGGAGGAAATAGCCCACAGTTGTCCCAACATGATAATGTGCGATAGCAGCGAACTGCTGGACGAGGTGCGATGGATCAAGACCGATGCCGAAGTGTCCGCCTTCCGGCTGGGCGCCCAAGCGCTCGACAGCGTTTTCGCCAAGGTTTTTCCGACAGTTCGCAACGGAGAGCGTGAGCGAGACGTGCATGGCCGCATCATCGGCGGCTGTCTCGCGGCTGGCTCAGAATTCGCCCATGGCATTTTTAATTCGCACCGCAATCCCGTGATTTATTGCGGCGAAAGCGATTTCGAACTCAAATCCGGCGACGTCCTGCGGACCGACTACCTCGCTTACGTGGATGGCTATCCGGGCCACCAAAGCCGCAATGCAGTGTTGGGAAGGCCATCGAAGCAACAAGCCGCCGATTACGAGAAATATCGCAGCATCTATGCGGAGACGTCTGAACGGCTACGCGCGGGCGTCGCCGTCGGCGAATTGTACGAATTTGTGTACGACGCCTTTTCGCGCATTGGCTGGGAATACAAGGCAGGCTTGGTGGGACACAGTGTGGGTGCCTGGTGGCACCAGCAGGAGCCGATCTTCTGCCGCGGCAGCCGCGCCGCGCTCGAGCCGGGGATGGTGATCGCGCTTGAACCGTTCATCGACCACTGGCATTGCCATGATCTGTTTCTGATTACAGATGGGAACCCCGAACTGCTGTCCCCGGACTTCGACACCACGAAAATGTTCGTCATCGAATGAACCGCAGGGAGAATACCATGAGCGATAGCGCCTCTCTCGAACTCCTACTCCCCGCGGTCCAACGATACTTTGACCTGATGTACGACTGCGACGTTTCCAAATTCGCCCGGGTGTTCTGGACCACGGCTCAGTTACACGGCTTTCGGGATGGGAACATGACAGTCTGGCCCTATGACACCTACAAGGATGTGTTGTCGACGCGGAAATCGCCGAAAAGCCAGAATGCGCCACGTGAGGAAAACGTTCTGCTGGTAGATTTTGCCTCCGCCAGCCAGGCCCTCGTGAAGGTGCGAGTACGGATCGGCGCCACGCATTTCATAGACTATCTAACCTACCATCTGATTGAGGGAGAATGGTTGATCACTTCTAAAGCCTATCACGTCGATTTGTGAATCGCGCGACAAGCAGATAGTAAATAGCGGCATCTCCGGTCGTAAACCGCACCGATATGAGACGTTGTATAGTTGCTTTGTGTCGACAGTGTCGTCGCATTTAGGGAAGTCACGATTTGGACCATTAGAAATGTCACCCGGTTGGGTAGCTTAGGCGTCCTTTCCTTTGCTGGGTTGAATTCTTTGTATCGAGAGGGCCGCGCGTGAAGCTTCCATATCGCGCAACGCGACGCCCAGGTGTCCTATCTAACCGACCTTAAACATGTGGTTCTCTGGCCACGTCGCCGCGGCGCCTTGGCCGAACGGGACATGAGGACGATGCCGTTTCAAAAGCGGGAAAGATAGATCGAGGCAGACGTGTTTGGGAGGGAGCGACCTCGCGCATTGATTCATAAAAGGGATTTCGCGCGCCGTTGGCATTGCGCTTGGGCGACCATAGATAGCCGCCGGCGACTTCATGGCGATAGGTCTGGTTTTGGTTCACCCACCAATAGCGCATGGGGGAAGTCCATCGTCATTTATAGCTCATCGTGGAAGCGGAATTGTAACGTGAATCTAGCTTGCGGAGGCTCGCCGGAAGTCCGTAATAGCCAACCCATCAGTGCGAGCGCGCCAATTGCCCGCCGTCAGCCTGTCCACCTGGCATGCGGCAGCGGTGAGGCAGGCCGCGAGTTGAGCGGCGGCCGCGAGCTCGGCTGTGGCCACCTTATCACGCGTGTCGGCGGCGGTGAGAACGAGCCGCACGAGCGCCGCGGGGTCATCGAAGCCTGCGACCACCCGGACGGCAGGGATGCCTGCGAGCGCAAAATTGGCGTGATCCGAATTCGTCATAAGGGGGCGCACGCAACGAAGACCATGACCGTTTGCATCAGCAACTGAGAGCAAAAAAGGCTCAAGGGCCGTAAAGCCGCTGGTTAGGGCGGCCAGTCGTGTTCCGCCGGCAACGCTGTCGAGATTGATGTTCAACGCAATGCTGCTCCGTTCGCGTTCGCTCAATTGTGCGACATAGCGCGCCGAGCCCATCAACCCCCATTCCTCAACACTGAAAAAGGCGAGCCGGAGGCCGCGCCGCCAGTCGGCGACCTGGGGCGCGAGGGCGCGGACCACAGCGAGGGCCGCGGCCACGCCGGACGCGTTGTCGATGGCGCTTTCGCTCAGGTCATGGCCATCGACATGGGCGCAAAGCACGACCCATTCCTCCTCACGGCCTGGCATATCGAATAATAGCGTTCGGGTCTCGGCGTCCTGCTCCTCTGTGTCGAGCAGAAGCGTCGCGCGCGACCAGCCGCTTCCGGTGCGTGCGAGTCGCGCGGCGGTTTCTGGCGCGACGCCGGCAGCCGGAATGCCGTCCGCGCCCGCATCGCGTCCGGACGAGCCGGCGACAAGGCCGCCAGGCAAGGGTCCCGCAATCAAGAAGCCCACGGCACCAGCCTCGCGCGCCATGTCGTATTTGCGCCGCCGGTGGATCGTGCCGGCCGCGAACATGAGTTCATGTCGTACCAACACGAAGCGCCCGGCGATCTCGGCCCGATGGGCGGCGAATTCCTCCGGTGTGCCGCGGCCGAGGTCAACGACCTCCGCCGTCAATCCTTCCGATGGCGTCGCGACGGTGCGCACGAGGGGGTGACAAGCAGCGCGGCTGCCATCGGCGAGGCGCAACTCGGCTCGTAGGGCACGCCAGCCGCCATAATTCACTGGAAGGATTTGGCAAGAAACGCCGCTGGCGCGGGCGCCGCGCTCGCCCACGAAGTCCATGGCACGGCGCTCGCTCTCTGTTCCGGCCAGCCTTCCGCCAAACGAGCACAGTATCTCGAAGTCCCGCGTCAAATCCGGATCTGCCGCGATGCGTCCCATGAGGTCCGACGAAAGGATCATCGATCAATCTCCGTGGCTGGCGCGATGAGGCCCTGCAGATGGGCATCGAACGCATCGAGGAAGGTGCGGCTGATCGGCGACAAATCCTGCTCCGCCGAATGAAAGATCGCGATATCGTAGGGGACGAGCGGGCGAAACGGACGAATCGCGAGGCCGGCCGCCTGAAACTGTCGCGCAGAGGCTGGATCGACGATCGAGACGCCGACGCCGTTAGCGACTAGCTCACAGATCATCGCGAATAATTCCGACACCACCACCACATTGCGATGGGCCGCCGCCTCCGCGAACGCACTGTTGACGAGATGATGAGCCGCCCACTCGCGAGACATGCCGACAAAGGGAAGCCCGGACATCAGTTTCGGCGTGATGATTTCGTGGGCGCACAGTGCGTGATCCTTGGGCAGGACGGCCACGCACTGCATGCGATAGCGGATGACGTGGAGCCCAGTCGGATCGATCGGTAGCTCGGCGATGCCGACGTCGATGGTGCGGGAGGGGAACATGCCGCGCACCAGATCCGAATTGCGGGTGAAGAGCTGGACCCGCACGTTCGGCCGCTGCCGGGCGAAGGCGGCGATCACCGGCGGCAGCAACGACACGCCCGCCATCGGATGGCTCGCCACCGTCAACGAGCCGACTTGGCCCTGTCGGATATGTTCTGCCGCACGGCCCAGATCGTCAATGCGGTCGAGCGTGCGGTCGACCTCGGCCCGGAACGTGATCGCATCGGCCGTCGGGCGCAGACGGTTGCCCGCACGCGTGAACAGGGGAAAGCCGAGTTCGCTTTCGAGCCGGGCGATCTGCGCACTGACGGCGGGCTGGGTGACGCCAAGCGATGCAGCCGCGTGCGTCACGACCCACACTCGACCACCGCGC
>JANYBR010000026.1 GCA_025360685.1 Pseudomonadota bacterium | reverse complement strand
CGCGGGGATCGAGCGTGCCGGACTGTCCCAACGCTAGGGCCATGGCAGCGGGATCAACGCCACCGGTCGCGGCCGCGCCATGCCCCTGATCGGTTTCCTCAGCCACAGCGCCCCCTTGGCTCACCTGCGGTTAGTATTCAGACACGGCGGCGGGGCGGGGGCAACCGACGCGACTAAGCAGCCTTTGCCGAAGTGATCGCCCGGTGACCAATCGAGATCACTTGGGGCTTGTCACCCACCCCACTGCAATACCTGGCCCACGCCTCCATCAGCTTCAGCCGTTTCTCAAACAGATCGCCGCGCCGGTACGCCGCCTCGACCTTATTTGTGAAATCGCGTCCAATGGTGACCCCTCCCATCGCGGTATGTAAAGCGTTGCATCCATTGCGTGTTGGTTGAATAAACGGGGGTCAACGTTGGTCGCGACACGCGACCGCTCTAAATCCGATTGTTTACAACAAGCTCAACGAGATAAGCGGCCTCGGAGGCAGGGTCAGTGTTGGACGCGATTTTACAGTTAAGCAATTGATATTGCAGTATAAATATCTTCCGTACACAGAGCAAAAAGCGCCGCAGTTCGCGCCGTTTCTGTGTCGAGTTTGGTCTCTGATGCGGCGAAGCGAGTCGCCAAATTCGACATGCGCGCGCCAAGAGTCGCTTTGTCTCTGTCATTTCGAATCCGTTTCCCGGAATTTCGCGGCGACATGGCGGAGACCGGTTCGCATTTTGCAAGAGACCGGTTCGAGTCTCGCTCGGTTGACCCGGCTTCCCTCACTAGATCGGCCGGACGTCGACGCATCGGTTCAGTTCGCGGCCCCATTGCGCCCACGCACTGCAGCTCGCACGCCATTGGCATCTGCGGGCCAATACTCAAACCACTTTCAGGTCCGGCGCGGGCCCGTCAGGCTTGCGATCCGAATCGAGGACGCCGGCCCGGCGATAGAACGCATTCTCGTACTTGAGGCGATCAATCGTCTGAGTCAACTTCTCGCTTTCACGCTCCAGCTGATCGATCTTGAGCGCGTGGAGGTCGTTCCCGATTTGGTGCGTGGCATTACACATTTCTTCAACTTCATCCGGCCGGTAACCGTCGCCGCCTGGCTTCGATCCCAAGAGCACTAGTCCAAGCAATTCATGGCGATGAAGCATCGGTAACGCCAATGCAGCTGGCAGCGTGGACGCCGTATCCGCGGGGAAGATCGCGCCATGCTCAGCGCGCATAGCAACCAAGGTGGGCTCGTCCGTGTCGATGCCAGCGGGAAACGGCGCTGCGCCGGCGAACGCGCGATAATCCACCTCGCGGTCTTCGAGATACAGCGCCACCATGGCTCCGCCGGTAAAACGCGCCAGTTCGTTCACGAACGCCGCCTTTAGATTCTCGGCACGAGTGATAAAGCTCGCCTCAGTTACGAAGCGGTGAAGACGCTCTTCGTTCTCGTGCCAGCTGCGAAAGAACAGCGCTTCGACGTACCGCTCCACGAAGTTGTGCACACGGTTGAAACTGAGAGACACGAGGACCGCAATCGCGGCGTCGAGCGCAGCGCTCTCGTTGCGCCCCTGTGGTTGAAGCACATGCCCCACAGCCCATTCGATCAAACCGAACGCCGACAGCATGATGATGCTGATGCCGCCATAGATCAGCGTGCGATTGAGCACGAAACCGAGGTCGATCACGCGATGGCGCAGCACGGCGTAGGCGAAAAGCAATGGGCCGACGAGACTGAGTACGACATTCACGTCATACAGTGGATTTTCTGGATCCATGCGCGCGAGCTTCAAGACAAAAAACGAGTACGTCTGAACTGCGGTGAGACAGAATGTGAGAAGCAATGCGATCAGCAGCATGCCATAGCGCGCCCCGACGCTGCCCGATGCCGTAGCGTAACCGCGGGCAAAATAGACGACCGACGCCGAATAGGCGCAGATGACTTCTACGAAAAGGAGCGCGAGGCTGAGGCGGATGGCCGGCGCCGTATACGCGAAGTAGTTCGAGTAGAACCCGATCGCAAAGCCCGCCAGGAGCCCAAGAAGGAGGATTCCGTAGGTGACCTTTTCCGCGGTCCAGAGCGTACGCGTATGTCGGCCGTAGAATGACATGGCAAAAGCAAGGATCAGAAAGGGCGTGAGCGCGGCGCCGCTATAGGCCACCGTGATCCAAAAAATCGACCACCCTGGAGACGATGGAAAGTTACTGGTGATTGCTGCGGCAATGAACGCTATCCCCAGCGCTTCAGCGCCGACGTCGCCCCTCAGACGGAAGAATAAAAGCAGACCGACGCTGAGATCGAAGAGCGTGATAATGAAGCGATAATTTTGAACATCTTTGGAGTGCCCTTCGTACTCGGGCACTACCAATGCGAAGTGGGCGGGCTTCCCAGGCGCGACACGGGTGAATCCGAAAATTTCGCCGGTGGCCAGCGTGCGAAAATCGTTCCAGCGGATGTCGAGGCGTAAGCGGTCGCCTTCATGCACGCCCGCCCGGGCGAGCGGGCCCAGAGGCTTGACGCCGCGCGCGATGACGTCGATGCGGCCGGACTCCGTCGTACGGATGAGGTCGGCACCCAGCGAAGCGGAGGCAGCACCGCCATAAGTCGAGGGGGCCAACAATGCCGTCTGCGCATACATCAACATCGAAACGACGCCGAGTGTAATGTAGAGGTAGGACCACGAGCGCCAAAGGCGTAACGCCGCGCTATGTTGGCCGACCTGTGGCTCGGTGGCCGTCATCGCACTCCCCCCGGAAGTTGTGGGGGAGCCTAACCACCGTCAACCCCCCGCTTCAAGGCCGCCTTCATTAGCTTGTCTTGAGGTGTGAAATCGCGTCCAATGGTGACCCCTCCCATCTCGGTATGTAAAGCGTTGCATCGATTGCGTGATGGTTGAACAAAAGGGGGATCCCGGTTCGACGCGACACGCGACCCCACACAATCCGAATCTTAGCAACCATTTCAACCGGATGAGCGAGTTTGAGGTGGGGGTCATTGTTGGGCGCGATTTTGCACTCAATTTCACCCGCCGACGAACGCATGCAGTTTCACACCATGATCGCGAGCGATGATTTCGGCAGCCTTCTCTCCAATCATGATCGAAGCGGCATTGGTATTGCCGCTCACGATTTCAGGCATGACGCTCGCATCGGCGACGCGTAGGTTTTTGACGCCAAGAACGCGAAGCCGCGCGTCGACAACGTCCCCGATGCGGCAGGTGCACGACAGGTGATAAACCGTGGTAGCGAAATGCAGCGCCATGTTCTCAAGCAGCGCATCACTGGGCGGTTCGCCGGGTTTATAGCCATGCTTCTGAGCGAGCATTGGCG
>JANYBR010000513.1 GCA_025360685.1 Pseudomonadota bacterium | reverse complement strand
GTTCGAGATCGTTCCCGGTGAACGTGATACAGTCGACCGGACAGATGTCGACGCAGGCATCGCACTCGATGCACAGCGGCTCGGAGAACACGGTCTCGATATCGCAATTGAGGCAGCGCTGCGCCTCCTTGAAGCCGAGCTCCTTGTTGAAGCCCAGCTCCACTTCCATGTTCACGTCCTTGAGCGTCAACTCCTTGGGCGCGTGCGGAACCTTGAAGCGCAGGTCGAGCGACACGTCATTGTCGTAGGACCATTCGTGGATGCCCATCTTCTGGCTCGACAGATTCACCAGCGGCGAGGGACGCACTTTCACGTCGTCGCCATTGCAGATCAGGTCGATGGAGACGGCAGCCTCGTGGCCATGCGCCACGGCCCAGATGATGTTCTTGGGGCCAAACGCGGAGTCGCCGCCGAAGAACACCTTCGGATTGGTCGACTGGTAGGTCACCGGATCGACCACCGGCATGTCCCACTCATCGAACGCAAGGCCGAGGTCGCGCTCGATCCAGGGAAATGCATTCTCCTGGCCGACGGCGACCAGAACGTCATCGCACTCCATCAGCACGTCCGGCTCGCCGGTCGGCACCAGGTTGCGGCGGCCCTTGGCGTCCTTCTCGGCCTTGACCTTCTCGAACACCACGCCGGTCAGCTTGCCCGACTGGTGCTTGAATTGCTTCGGCACCATGTAGTTGGAAATCGGGATGTCCTCATGCATCGCGTCTTCTTTTTCCCACGGCGATGCCTTCATTTCTTCGAAGCCCGAGCGGACGACGACCTGTACTTTTTCGCCGCCCAAACGGCGCGAGGTTCGGCAGCAATCCATGGCGGTGTTGCCGCCGCCGAGCACGATGACGCGCTTGCCGATCTTGGTCGTATGCCCGAATGAAACCGACGACAGCCAGTCGATGCCGATATGGATGTTCTCGGCGGCTTCCTTGCGGCCCGGAATCTCGAGGTCGCGCCCGCGCGGCGCGCCGCAACCGACGAACACCGCATCATAGCCTTGGTTCAAAACCGACTTCAGACTGTCGATGCGCTGGCCGAATTTGGTTTCCGGCTGAAGATTGAGAATGTAGTTGCACTCTTCGTCCAGCACGCTTTCCGGCAGGCGGAATTTCGGAATCTGCGTGCGCATCATGCCGCCCGCATTCTTGTCCTGGTCGAAGATCGTGACGTGATAGCCGAGCGGCAGCAGATCGCGCGCAACCGTCAGCGATGCCGGTCCCGCGCCGATCAGCGCAATGCGCTTGCCGTTCTTCGTCGTGGCGGGCTTGGGCATGCGGCCCGTTACGTCGTCCTTGGAATCGGCGGCGACCCTTTTCAGGCGGCAGATGGCGACGGGTTCTTCCTCGACCCGCCCCCGCCGGCAGGCCGGCTCGCAAGGGCGGTCGCAGGTACGGCCCAGCACGCCCGGAAACACGTTGGAATGCCAATTGACCATGTAGGCGTCGGAGTACCGCCCCGCCGCGATCAGCCGAATATACTCCGGTACCGGCGTATGCGCCGGACAGGCCCACTGGCAATCCACCACTTTGTGGAAGTAGTTCGGATCGGTAACGTCGGTTGGCGCCATCCCCGGTCGGCGCGCGGGCGCGGGCGTTGGGCGCCCTTCAGCCGTGACACTCATGTTGTGCTTTTGATCTCCAAGACCGCGCGGCATGTGCCGGATGACAGTGTGTCGTGCCCCCAATTAAAAGAGCGGCGCACTTATACGCGCGTCGGCCCGGCATTTCCCCTTATTTTTGAGTTTAGTCAGGGAGATAGCTTGCGCAACAGGAATGCGCATTGCATCGCGAACGCTATTAATAGACTCAACCCTTTGATTGTATTTATTTATCGACTGGTTTCCTTCCACCCATCTCCCCTGCCAGTATAAGGTCATGGACATCACGCTTTCCCCCGATCATCGCGCGATCGACGAGAATGTCAGCAGAATCACTGCGACGTTCGGCGACGATTACTGGACCGCGTGCGACCAGACCCCGCGTTTTCCGCACGAGTTCCACAAGGCGATGGCCGACGCGGGCTGGCTGGGGATCACCATGCCCGTCGAGCTGGGCGGCGCGGGGCTGGGGGTCACCGAAGCGGCCATCATGATGCATGCCGTGGCGCGGGGCGGCGGCGGCTATGCGGCGGCGTCCGCAATCCATCTCAATATCTTCGGTCCGCACGCCATTGTGGTGCACGGCACGGAAGAACAGAAACGCCGCATGCTGCCGCCACTCATCAAGGGCGAGCAGAAGGCTTGCTTCGGCGTCACCGAACCCAATGCCGGCCTCGACACAACGAGCATCGAGACGTTCGCGCGCCGCACCAACAATGGCTACATCCTCAAGGGCCGCAAGATCTGGACCACCACGGCGCAGGAAGCCGACAAGATCCTGCTGCTCACTCGCACCGCGAAGAAAGCCGACGGAAAAAAGCCGACCGACGGCATGACGCTGTTCTACACGACGCTGGATCGCAGCAAGGTCGAA
>JANYBR010000032.1 GCA_025360685.1 Pseudomonadota bacterium | reverse complement strand
GTCGCCGTGTTGAGGTACAGGTTCCACGACACCGCGCCGGTTGATGGCGACGGCGAGGCGACAGTTAGCAGGTTGTTCGTGCTGACCGCGAAGCTGGCCTCCGCCGAGGACGTCGATTCATTGCCAGCAGCGTCGACGTAGCTGATGCGCGCATACATCGTGCGCGCTGATTTAGCGCCGCCACCAGTCTGCCCCAGCGTTGGCGATGCCGGTGCGCCCGTACCCGAGGCAAGGATCAGCGTCCCGTTGGCGTAGACCGAAGCAGTGCCATTGAGGCCCGCAATCGGCTCCAGATACGTGCTGTCGGACTTGACAAGCTGGAAGCCGGTCAGCGATCCGTTGCCCGTTCCGAACGCCTGCAGCGTCTCCGTGGAGTCGTTGTCGTGCGTGAAGTAGAACGGGAGGAACGATCCGGATTGCTGGTTGTAGAACGCGAACAGGGTCGACCAGTCCGCGAGCGAGAGATATGGAACGGTGAGGTCGAATTCATAGAGCGGATATTGCATCAGCGCCGTGCGGTACTCGGCACCGGACGCGGCTGCGTGCTTGATCGTTGACCACAGCGCGCGCTTCTTGATATCCCATCCGCGCCCAGCGAGCGCAGGAAAGACGTTGTAAGCCATCAGAATGCCACCGAGTAGCCGTTGCGGCGCGCGTGGCGACCCGCATCGACCATCGCCTGCGGGTTGCGCTTGAGCATGTCAACGAAGCTCTGCGCGTCGTTTGCGGCGATGTGATAGTGGTGCGTGTCACCGCCCGAAGCGCCACCGGCCATGCTGCGGATCGTGTCCGCATGCTCGGCAGGCAGAACCATTTCCTTCTGATGCAGCTGCGTAATCGGGTTCATGCCGGCGGGAATGTCGAACCCGCGCTCGGCAGCAACGCCTGCGCCGAATTTGCTGGCCGCACCTGACATCGCAAGGCCGAACACAGGCGCGAGCATGTCTTCAGGGTACGGAGCCAGTGCGTAGGAGGCGACGCCGTTCGCGCCCGCTACCGCCGCTGCGGCGACAATCTGCTGCGCAGCAGACACCTTTTCGAGCACCGTCTTCTTCAAATGGAAAACCTTCTCCAGCACCAGGCGCCGCGCCAAGCCAGCGGCCCATTCGGCCAGCGGCTTGGAAATCATCTCGGATACGAAGGCCGAGAACGTCGCCTTCCAGATCGAAGCCAGCCCCTGCTTGAGGGTCGTTGCGCCAGTGAGAATTCCCGTAAATGCGCCTTCCATCGACTGCTGCATGGTGCGTGCGACAGCCTCGGCAGGCGCGGCAGCATCAATCGCCACCCTGTTCGCTATCTGGGCCACGCGGTCTGCGTGTGCGGCGTCCAGTTCCTCCATCTTGTCCAGCGTGCGCTGATGGTCGAGCACGCGTTCGACGTTGGCAGCCGCTTCATCCTGGAGCGCCTTCCTCGCCAGAGCGTACCGCTCATCCTCATACACCTGCTCTTGGCGGATCAGTTCCTGCATGGTGATCAAGCCCATGCGCTCTTGCGCCTGCGCCGTCTTTTCCTCGGCGTCGATGCGCGAGAATGCGGAGCGGCGGGTCGCCTCGGCCTTCATCACCTCAAGCGCGGCGTGCTGCTCTGCGGCCTTCTTCTCGGTCTCCAGAATCTTGTTCTGGATCGCCATCGCTTCTTTCGAGTTTTCGCCGTACAGAACTACAGCGTCGGCCAGTTCCTTCTTCTGGATTTCCAGCACCTTGTCCCAGTGCTCGCCGGCCGCAGTTTCCTCCAGCTTGAACGACTCCATCAGCGCGTCGAATGCCTCCTTGCGCAAGCGCGCAGCCTCGGCCGCTTCCCGCTTCGCCTCGGCAGCCGAATTATCTTTTGACGCGTGACCCTTCTTTTCCTTTTCCTTGCTTCCCGGGTTGAAATCCTTGTTGCCACCATTAGGGTCTACGCCGCTGGCTTTCTGCGCAGTCCACATCGCTGTCATTGCATCGCCGGTCTTTGTGGCGTCTGCGATGATGTTGTTGAACGCAGCGCCTGCGTCCATCTTCATCCCATCGAACATCTTTTTCGCGTCTTGCCTCGCTAAGTCCCAGTGTCCGTGCAGCAGGTCGTACATGACATTCG
>JANYBR010000472.1 GCA_025360685.1 Pseudomonadota bacterium | reverse complement strand
TGTCGATCTGGTTGAGGCCGAAAACCGCGCCGGCGAAGGCGACGACGACGACGCTGACGATGACCAGAATATACCGCCGCATAGTCGCTCCCGATTCGCTCGCGCGCGAGACTATTCGCCATTAGCATGGCGGCTCAAGGCGCGGGGATTTCGTGACGGTTCTGGTGCTCGACGTCGATGGCGTGGTGGTGCTGGGTCATCCGGAAGGCGGCCGCTGGGACCGCCATCTGGCGCGCGATCTGGGCATTGCGCCGGGCAGGCTGCAGGAGTGTTTCTTTCGCCGGTACTGGCCGTCGATCGTACTCGGCCACGCCGACATGCTGCAGGTCCTCCAAGCCCAGTGGCGGGAAATGGAGTGCGAGACGTCGTTACGCGACTTCGTAGACTATTGGTTTGCCAAGGACAGCACGTTGAACCATGCGCTGCTCGCCCAAGTCGATGCCTGGCGCGCGCGGGGCAACAAGGCGTATCTCGCTACGGTGCAGGAACACCACCGCGCGAAATATCTCTGGGAGACATTGGGCCTGCAGCGACACTTCGACGGCATGCACTATTCCGCCGCATTGGGAGCGGCCAAGCCCGATGCGCTCTTCTATGAGCGAGCGCACGCAAAGCTACCGGTTCCGGCACCAGGCGAAGTCCTGTTTCTCGACGACAGTTTGAGGAACGTAGAAGCAGCGTCGGCATTCGGCTGGACGGCACGGCACTACACCGAGGTGGACGATTTGAGGTCGGCGTTGGCGGCAGCGATCTGACACTTCATCTCTTCGCGCTCATCGTCGTCATCGCCCGCTTCATGCAGGCAACCCATCTTGTTCTTTTGGTCGAACGGGAAAATGGGTTTCCCGGTCGGGCCGGGCAATCACGAAAGCGTGGGTGTAATCTCACGTCAGGACGACCCTAGCTTTTCACCTTGGTCCATGGATTGAAAAAGCTGGTGAGTTCGTTCCAGCGTTCTACCGTGAGCTTGCGGCGGGCGCGACGTGCGACAATCTCGAGGCGCAACCCGTCCGGATCGACGAAGAAGATCGCATAATAGTCATCGGCATATTGCGGATAGAGTGCGCCATCGCTGGTTTCGATGCCCGCTGCACGAAGCAATCGCGCAACGCGATCCACCGCATCGTTGTCCGCGACTTGTAGACACAGATGGTGCAGGCCCGGCGCGTAGGGGTCGTGCTCGCCGCCATGGGCGGGACGAATGCTGATCTGCATCAGTCTGTTGAAATAGTGCCGGTGCGGCTCGCCGCCGATCGGCGCGTCGATCTTGCGGAAATCAAGAATGCCCAGAACCGCATCGTAGAACTTCTCCGATCGTTCCAGATCAGATACTGCGAGATAGATGTGGTCGAGCGCGACCACTTCCACTCTCTCGGGAACAAGATCGCTCACATCGATGCCTTCGCGATGACCTTGCCGAGAAAGGCTTCGCACGCCGCCAGCTCCGACAACGCGACGAATTCGTCGGCCTTGTGCGCCTGGTCGATGGAACCGGGGCCGCAGATCACGGCGGGAATGCCCGACAGTTGAAAATAGCCGGCTTCGGTTCCGTAGGAGACCGCTTCGGCGCGGTTGGCGCCGGTGATTTCGAGCGCGGTGCGAACGGCCGGCGAGGCCTCATCCATCACAAGGCCGGGATAGCTCGCATGAATGGTCGTCTCGAGACGTGCTTCCGGTGCGCGACGCCGGTACTTCGGCAGGATCTGGCTTTCTGCCAAAGCCCGCACCCGCGCGACGATCGCGTCCGCGCTGCGGTCGGGAAGGGCGCGGTACTCCCAGGTCACCAGCGCATCGCGCGCCAGAATGTTCGACGCCGAGCCACCTTCGATCATGTTCGCCTGCACGGTGCTGTGCGGCGGGTCGTAGCGCGGATCGGTGTCGGCGCGCAGCTCGTCCCACACCGATTCCAGCATCCGCACGAACTCGCCTGCCATCATGACCGCGTTGGCGCCCTTTTCCGGCGCGCTCGAATGGCCCTCGCGGCCGTGGCAACGCGTATGCAGCACGGCGCCGGCCTTGTGCGCACCGACGACCTTCATCAGGGTCGGCTCGCCGACGATGGCCAGCGCCGGCCTGATGTCGTTGGCCGCCAGATCGGCGAGGAGGCCGCGCACGCCGTTGCAGCCGACTTCCTCGTCGTAGGACAAAGCGAAATGGATCGGGCGGGTCAGTTTCGCCGCCGCGATCTGGGGCAGCATTGCCAGCGCTACGCCGACAAAGCCCTTCATGTCGCAGGCACCACGCCCAAACAATTTGCCGCTGCGAACCTCAGGCTTGAACGGGTCGCTGGACCAATCCTGCCCGTCGACCGGCACGACATCGGTGTGGCCCGAGAGAACGTAACCGCCCGGGCCATCCGGTCCCAAGGTGGCAAACAGGTTCGCCTTCCTACCGCTTTCGTCAAACGTGCGACGGCAACGCGCACCGGAAGCCTCCAGAAGATCCTGCGCGAAGTCGATCAGGGCCAGGTTCGAACTGCGGCTTGTGGTGTCAAACCCAATCAAGCGGCCGACCAGCTCCAGCGGCTCGAAACGGACGGTCATGGCGGTCAACCGCTCATCGACGATGTCGGGTGTCCGATGACCGAGAGGAATTCGCCGCGTGTGATCTCATTGGTGCGAAAGTCGCCCAGCATGGTCGACGTCACCATCGTCACGCCGGTCTTGTGCACGCCGCGCGTGGTCATGCACTGGTGCGTGGCTTCGATGACGACCGCAACGCCTCTGGGTTCGAGCACCCGCTGAATTGTGTTGGCAATCTGCGCGTTCATCTTTTCCTGTACCTGCAATCTGCGCGCATAGGTCTCGACCACGCGGGCCAGCTTTGAGATTCCGACCACCCTATGTGTCGGGAGGTACCCGACATGAGCGCGGCCGATGATGGGTGCCAGGTGATGCTCGCAGTGAGACTCGAAGCGAATGTCCTTCAGGACAATCATGTTGTCGTAGCCTTCGACCTCTTCGAAGGTCCGCCGCATATAGGCTTCGGGATCCTGGCCGTAACCGGAGAACCACTCCTCGAACGCCTTCACCACCCGCTCGGGAGTTTCAAGCAGCCCTTCGCGGTTGGGATCGTCACCGGCCCACAAAATCATGGTGCGGATGGCAGCTTCGGCCTCTGCGCGCGTAGGTTTTACAGGCTTGACGGAAGCGGTACGACTCTTGGTCTTGGATCTGGACATCAATGGGTCTCTTGAGGGGAAGACGGGGATTACGCCCTGTCCGACCGCTTGGATCAAGCCGCACAGCCATGGGGGCTTCCCCGCGTCTGCAGCCGGTTGAAGAAGGCGACGTGCCGCCAGCCGCGGTCAGTGAATCTGTCGCCGCTCGTGCGGGCTCTCCAACAGAAACGCCGGAATCTCGGCCTCGAACGCTTCGCCCGAGCTGCTGCGCATCTGGTAGCGGCCCGACATGCATCCGGATGCCGTCGCCAGAGGACAGCCGCTGGTGTACTGATATTTCTGGCCGGGTGCGATCACGGGCTGAGCGCCGACCACACCTGGGCCGCGTACTTCCTTGACGCGACCCTCGCCGTCGACGATCTGCCAGTAGCGCGACAGCAGCTGCACAGTCTCTGGTCCCTTGTTCTCGATCACGACGGTGTACGACCACAGATAACGCTGTTCGTCCGGATCGGATTGATCGTCGAGGAACGCCGGTTTGACGGCGACGCGGATGTTGCGGGTGGAGCGCTCATACATGGTCAAATTATCTGTAGCGGTGACCGCCGAAGCAAGCCGTTCGTGGTGCAGTCGTTAATTCGCACGCTACTGTGGCTCGACCGACACGATGGTCTTCACCGAATTGGCGATGAAGCATTCGCCATGGGATTTGTGGTGAATCTCCGCCAGAACCGCCGCGTCGACCGACGTTTCGTTCGCGAATCGCACGCGTGGGCGCAACGTGACGCGCGATACCCACAACTTTCCTTGAGAATTCTTCTCCATGATTCCGAAAGCATCGTCTTCATAGGAATCGACTACGAGCCGTTTGCGGGCGCACAGCGCCAAGAATGTGAGCAGGTGACATGAAGACAGCGATGCGACGAATGCCTCTTCAGGATCGACCCGGTCGATGTCGCCCTTGAAGGCGGGTGCGGCGGAGGCGGGCACCACAATGGCACCTTTGTTGAAGCTGATTTCGTGCGTGCGATTGTAGGTGTCGTTGAGGCGTCTGAGGCGGCTGGTATGAATGGTGTCTTTGGTATCGAGTTCAAGCTTGCGCTGGTTTTCGAGC
>JANYBR010000458.1 GCA_025360685.1 Pseudomonadota bacterium | reverse complement strand
TGAGCATAACAACAGCGTGTGCGGAGGATCGCCGTGCAGAGGGTCGCTAGAAATGTGTCCAGTGAGCGTGCGCCGAGAGTTCCGGCTGTCGAAGAGCGTCCGCGCATTTTGATTGTCGACGATCGCAAGGAAAATTTGTTGGCCACGGAGAGGGTGCTGAGAAGTCTGGACGCGGCCATTTTCAAGGCAATGTCGGGCAACGAAGCGCTTTCGCTGATGTTGCGCCATCGTTTCGCCGTTGTACTGCTCGACGTGCAGATGCCTGAAATGGACGGTTTTGAGACCGCCATGCTGATGCAAGAGCAGGAGTCGGTACGAGGTACCCCCATCATCTTCGTCACTGCCATCAGCAAAGAGGAGAAATACGCCACGCAAGCGGCCGAGATCGGCGTGGTAGATTACGTTTTCAAGCCCATCAATCCCGAGATTTTGAAGAGCAAGGTCAAGGTGTACCTGGATATCTACGTGCAACGCGAACAGATATTGCGCCTCAATGTGGTGCTGAGGGAGTCGAACGAGGAGCTGGAGCGGTTCGCTTACATCTGCTCGCATGACATGCAAGAGCCGGTGCGCATGATGAACAGCTATGCAGGACTCCTGGCAGAACAATCTTCGGGAGCATTGAGCGAGAAAGGCGAGAAATGCCTTCGGTTTATTATCGACAACGCCCAACGCATGCAAAAAATGATTCAAGATATTTTGACGTTCTCGCGTGTGGGGCGCGAAGAAATCAAAGTGGAAAGGGTGGATTGCAACCGGATCGTGGAGGAGACACTCGGCGAATTCGAAGGCATCATAGCGGAAAGAGGCGCCCACATCGTGTGTGGTGCGTTGCCGATACTTGAGACCAATCTCACATTGATGCGCGTTCTCTTTCAGAATCTAATTGGCAACGCGCTCAAGTTTCAAAACGGCAATGCGGTTGCGGAAGTGCGCATCGAAGCGGTTGAGCAAGGTGATCTGTGGCATTTCAGCGTCTGCGATAACGGCATCGGGATTGATCCGGCGTTCCACGACCAGATATTTGCCGTATTTCAACGTCTTCACCGCAAAGAGGAATATCCCGGCACGGGCATTGGCTTATCCACCTGCCGCAAGCTCATCCGGCTTTGTGGAGGAAATATCTGGTTCGAGTCGGCGCTCGGACAGGGTTACACCTTCCATTTCGCCCTACCCCGTCGGAGGCAATGAAACGTGCGACTGCCCCTGGAATTATTGCTGGTCGAAGACAATGAAGGCGATATCGAAATGACGACACGCGCCTTTTGCAACCAGGAGCCTGCCTGCAACATTTCTGTCGTCAACAATGGCATGGAGGCAATGGACTTTCTGAACAAGCGCGGCGCTTATCGTGATGCTCCCTCGCCTCGCATTATCCTGCTGGATCTCAACATGCCGCGAATGGATGGACGGAAGTTCCTGGATGTGGTGAAGGACGATCCACAGTTCAAGGCAATTCCTGTCGTCGTTCTGACCAGCTCGAATTCGCTTGCCGATATTCGGGATTGTTACCAGCGTCACGCCAGCTGCTATGTCGTAAAACCATTCGACGGCAAAGTTTTTTCCGATGCGGTAAGGCAGGTCGTGTGTTTTTGGGCGACCATGGCGCAGCTTCCCTAGGGTGTCGCAAGTCGTTTCGCGCGTTCGCGGCCCTGTTCGTTTTGTTCCTCGAAAATCCACAAGTGCGATTGCAGAGTGACGACTACGAGGTTGTCCATTCCAATGTCGTAGCTTTCCACGGGTTTTGGCTCGCCGCCTGTCTGCGAACGAATGCTTCGGCCATGCATAGCGCGAACATGACGAGTCCTGCGATAGTCGTGTATGAGCCGATCGTGATCAGTTGATTCCAACGCGCATCGGCATGTCGATAGTCGACGTACTGACCCAACACGCCTGCGAGATCGAGAAAGTGTTGTGGGAAGAAAACCAAATTGACGCCAATAAATGTGAGCCAAAAGTGCAGCTTTGCGAGCGTCTCGTTGTACAGAACGCCGCTAACCTTCGGGAACCAGTAGTACCAACTGGCAAAAACCACGAAGACTGTGTCAAGCGTCAGCTCGTTTTGGAAGCGCGCTGCGACATAGTAGGTGTCGTTCGGTGAAGCGTCGACACCCGCCGCCGCGTGCACAGCGCCGGTCACGCCTTCCAGTGAGAAGAGACAAACAAACCCGATTGTCCACAGCATCGGCGCACGAAAGCTGACCGTACCTCTCCACATTGTGACGATCCACGCGATTACACTCGTTCCCAGGGAGATGGCGATCGCCGAGATGACGAGGCCGAAATAGAATTTGGTTTCCGTGGAGGGGCGTCCCGAATACAAATAGTGTATCCACAGGACGGAACCAACGAACCCGAACGCCACCATGGCGTATGCCATAGCGAGGCGGCCGAATACCGCCCGTTTGGAAAATGTGGATACGATTTGGCTGATGATGCCCAAGCTGGGCAAGATCAATGCGTAAAGCTCGGGATGAAGTAGGAACCACATTTCGTGCCGAAAGGGGAACGTCTCACGGTCGCCTCCGGGATTGACGTAGTTGAGCCCGAGATACCAATCGGGCGACCGCAAGGTGACGGCGCTTGTAAAGACAGGCAACCACACCAGCAGCAGGATCGCCGTCGCCAGAATCGACCACACAAAGAGCGGCATTTCGCGCAGGGTCATGTCTGGCGCACGCATGTTGACGATGGTCGTGATGAAGTTGATGGCGTTGAGAATCGAGGACGCACCCGCGATGTAGAGCGAGACAAGGGCAATATTCATCGCCAGCCTCGCTGAGCCTAGTGCAGTCCAGTGGCTCCCGAACGCAGCGCTCGCGGAACCACTTTCGACAAGCAACGACAGCAAAAACAGCGCAAACGATGCCGGCATCAGCCAGAAGGTGATTCTGTGCAAGCGTGGAAATGCCATGCCGGGTGCGCCGATCATTCGGGGCACAAACCAACCGCCGAAGCCGCCAATAAGTGCGGGAATGAACATAAACAACGCCATGATCAATCCAGCGCCGAAAACGAAAAGGTGTGTTGCACGAGGATCGCTGAAGATTGGCATGCCGGGCGCCACGAGTTCTGTGCGCATCATCAGCGATGGAAGAAAAGCCGACAGGCCAGCCACGATGGCAAAGACAAGGTACATCGCACCGATGTCTTCGTGGTTCGTGGAGGAAACGAACCGACGCCAACCTGGCAGTTGGTCCTTGCGGATCCCGCCACGAGGCGCGCGTTGGTCGGCGTGCTGTTCCGATGTCATCGAGCCTGCGTCGCTTCCGATTGTGCGGCGATGCGGCGAGGCATCGACGCGTCCAGCGAGGTCAGCCGCTTTTTTGCCCCGGCGACCCACTGCTCGAAGCGTTCTCGACTTACGACCTCGACCTCGATGGGCTTGAAGGCATGGGGCAATCCACACAATTCCGAGCAGATGCCGAAATAGCGGCCTTCGTTCTCCGCCCTAAACCAGCTCTGGTTGGTTTGACCCGGCACCGCTTGGACGTTTGCGCCGATGGAGGGAATGGTCCAGCTATAAATCACTTTGGTGGCGACAGCGATGATCCGAACTGTCTCGCCTGCTGGCACCACGATATGATCGTACGCGTCTGGAGAAATAAGATCGGGAGCGGCCTTGGCCAGCATTGGTGCACGGAAGCTGAAATCGCCGTGGTCCGGATATTTGTATGTCCAGAACCACATGTTGCCCGTTACTATGATCGTCACGTCGGCGGCGGGCATCGTATCTTGGAGGTATGACCGCCACAGCAGCGGCAGGGCGGCGAGCGCAAATACGCTCGTCGGTGCCACTGTCCAAATGATTTCGCGGCGCGTCAGAGGAGCGCTTGTGCTCGTCGCCTGACGCAAGCTTGCCCGGTGCGATAATCTGAACCAGGCCAGAAGCGCGAAGATGAAAAGACAAATGCCCGCGAACGATCCAACGCCGAGCCAGAGAATAAGGTCGTCTGGTCGGCTCATGTCATGATTCCGCTCGTCTACGACGGTCAACAGCCGGCCTGACACGGCATTGGTTCGGTCGAGCCGACGACGAATCGCAAAACATCACAACCAGCGTGGAAGGTGGCACTGATGCACCGAGCTTTCGGACAGCTAGGAGCCTCGCACAAACAACTCGACCAGCCGAAACGCCGGTAGCGAAACGTTGGCTCCTGTCATGGCCGGGTGCGCGTTCATTCTGAAAGATTTGCCCAGCTTAGAGATTTACCCAGTCATGTCCGTGATGCGCTTGTATCAGCATATTGCGACCTTATGCCGCGGAAACTTTGACAAGCAAAGTACGGTACCGGGCAAAAGAGTGAGCCTACTGTGGTGGTCGAAGCTTTTCACACGCGACGAGCGACGACATGCCCATGGCAATTGCGGTTGCGGTTCTGATCGTTGCCTCCGTGCTATTCCATTTGCTGAGCCCTTGGTATTTCACACCGATCGCCTCCAATTGGACTTCGATTGACAACGCGGTCGATATCACATTCTGGGTCACGGGCGCCGTCTTCGTCGCCGTCAATTCGTTCATGGTCTATGCGCTTGTGCGATACCGTAAGCGGAAGGGGAGCAAGGCGCACTACGAACCCGAGAACGCATCACTCGAAAAACGTCTCACGATCTGGACCGCGTTCGGCATCGCCGCGCTGCTGGCGCCCGGACTCTACGCTTGGTCACAATTCGTCAACATCCCGGTAAACGCGTCGGTGCTGGAGGCAGTCGGTCAGCAATGGGCGTGGAGCTTTCGTTTCCCTGGCAAGGACGGTGTCCTAGGCACCACCGACGCGGAATTCGTCGATGACAATAACCCGTTCGGACTGAACCCCAACGATCCTTACGGGAAGGACGATGTGCTGATCGCCGACAATACGGTGCACATTCCACTGGGCAAACCCGTCAAGATGGTGCTGCGCTCGAAGGATGTACTGCATGACTTCTTCGTTCCGGAGTTTCGAGCCAGAATGAATTTGGTACCTGGTCTGGTCACCTACTTTTGGTTTACTCCAACCAAGACGGGCAAATATGAGATTTTGTGCGCCCAACTATGCGGCGTCGGACACTACACCATGCGAGGCTATGTGATCGTGGATGACCAACGCACCTTCGATGCCTGGTTGAAGAAGCAGCCAACATACGCGCAGTCGATCGCAGCCCGCTGAGCATCAAATTGTGACAGACCTTAGAGCGTGACACCCGAACAGGCAGAGCAAGCATAAATTATATGTGAAAGAGTGAGGTTGACGATGGCCTACACTACCCTCGCAGACGATCTGAAAGAGCTACATCACCCTAAGACTTGGGTCGGTAAGTACGTCTGGAGCCAAGATCACAAAGTCATCGCCGTGCAGTACATGCTCACTGCCGTCGCGATCGGACTGGTGGCTTTGGTCTTGTCGGACTTGATGCGGCTACAAATCGGTTTTCCGGGCTCCGTCGGCTTCATAACCCCGGAGGCTTACTACCAGATGATCACGATGCACGGGATGATCATGGTCATCTACCTGTTGACCGCGCTGCTCCTCGGCGGATTTGGCAACTATCTTATCCCACTCATGCTTGGCGCCCGGGACATGGTTTTCCCGTTCGTGAACATGATGAGCTACTGGGTCTATTTGCTCTCTGTCCTGGTGCTGGTGTCCAGTTTCTTCGTGCCCGGCGGACCCACGGGTGCCGGCTGGACGCTCTATCCGCCGCAGGCAATCCTTCCAGGCACCCCGGGACGGGACTGGGGCATCATTTTGATGCTCGCGTCACTGGCCATTTTCATCATCGCCTTCACAATGGGCGGTCTCAACTATGTAACCACGGTGCTGCAGGCGCGCACGCGCGGTATGACGATGATGCGCATGCCCTTGTCGGTGTGGGGTATTTTCATCGCCACCATCCTGGCCCTGCTGGCTTTCCCCGCTCTGTTTGTCGGCGCCGTAATGATGATGTTGGACAGAGTCCTGGGCACCAGCTTCTTCATGCCCGCCCTCGTTTCGCAGGGACAACTGCTAGGTTATCGTGGCGGCAGTCCGATCCTGTTTCAACATCTGTTCTGGTTCTTTGGTCACCCGGAAGTCTACATCGTTGCGTTGCCGGCGTTCGGTATCGTCTCCGACCTTCTCAGCGTTCACGCGAGAAAAAACATTTTCGGCTACCGCATGATGGTTTGGGCGATCGTGATAATCGGTGGCCTCAGCTTCGTCGTCTGGGCGCACCACATGTATGTCAGCGGCATGAATCCGTACTTCGGATTCTTCTTCGCGACATCGACACTGATCATTGCCGTGCCGACCGCAATCAAAGTCTATAATTGGGTGCTGACGCTGTGGCGAGGCAACATCCACTTCACAGTCCCGATGTTGTTTGCCATCGCGTTCATCTTCACATTCATAAATGGTGGTCTGACAGGCCTGTTTCTCGGGAACGTCAGCGTGGACGTACCGCTTTCGGGTACCTACTTCGTCGTCGCCCACTTCCATATGGTGATGGGCGTCTCGCCGATCCTGGTAATCTTCGGAGCCATCTACCACTGGTATCCCAAGATAACCGGTCGGATGTGGAACGAGAGACTCGGAAACATCCACTTCTGGTTCACCTTCATAGGAACCTATGCGATCTATTTCCCGATGCACTATCTGGGTTTTCTCGGAATGCCGAGGCGCTACTACGAGTACGGCAAAACCGCGTTCATTCCGGACTCGGCCCATACACTCAACGCGTTCATCACGGTAGCGGCTTTGATCGTGGGTGTTTCGCAACTGATCTTCTTCTACAACTTGATCTGGAGCTACTTTTACGGGCCGAAGGCCAGCTCGAATCCGTGGCGGGCCACAACGCTGGAGTGGCAGACGCCCGATACGCCCGCCGCGCATGGCAACTGGGGGCCGAAGCTGCCTGTGGTCTATCGATGGGCTTACGACTACAGCGTGCCGGGCGCGCCGGAAGATTTTATTCCGCAAAATGTTCCTGCCGACGGAGCCAGCCGTCATCACCAAACCTAACGGCGTTGTTCGGGGGAGCACTTTGAAGTGGGCATCTTTCAAAAGCTGACGGAAAAATCCTGGCTGGTTAGCGATCGCGTCAGCGCGGAGGACGACGACAGCGTCGTAATCTCTGCCGCGCCGACCGGTCTGCGCCTCTACTTTGCCGTTGCAACGGTCATGTTCCTGCTTGTCGCCGCGATGTACCTCATGCGGATGGGGGTGGGCCATGTTGGCTACGGACTGGATTGGCGTCCCACGCCCAAACCGTGGCTACTATGGGCGAACACGGTCCTGTTGATTCTCAGCAGCGTTGAGTTTCAGCGTGCAAGAGTTGCAGCTCGCCGCAAGCAGGTCGAACGCATGACGAGTGACCTGCTGATCGCGGGCCTCCTCGCCTTCGCGTTCTTGGCGGGTCAACTTACCGTGTGGCAACAGCTTGTCGACCGTGGCTATTTTTTGGCTTCGAACCCTGCAAACTCTTTCTTCTATCTGATCACCACGCTGCACGGGGTGCACATTTTGGGCGGCCTCGTCGCCTGGAGCCGGACCGCGCTTAAAGTGTGGAACGGAATCGAAATGGCCAAGATAGAGTTGAGCGTGAATTTGTGCGCCATGTACTGGCACTTTCTGCTCGCTGTTTGGCTCGCTTTCTTTTATCTGCTGCTCGCCACGTAGAGGGCACCGAATTTTTTTTGAACCGTTCGCATAGGGATCGCATCCGTCATGACAGACCAAGCAGCGCAAGAGCCATGGGCACAGAGCCAAGGGTTGCAAAGCCTGGTCGACGACTGGTCGGCCGATCAGGAGACGTTCAAACGGGTCCACTGGGGCAAGGCCATGATGTGGATCTTCCTCCTCAGCGATACCTTTATCTTCAGTTGCTTTCTGACCTCGTACATGACGGTGCGTTCCTCGACCACGATGCCCTGGCCGAACCCGAGCGAGGTTTTCGCACTCACGATCGCCGGACAGCACATTCCGCTCATCCTAATCGCGATCATGACGTTCATCCTGATCAGCAGCAGCGGCACCATGGCGCTCGCCGTCAATTACGGCTACCGCCACGATCGGCGGACGACAGCTCTGTTGATGCTGGCAACCGCCCTCTTTGGCGTGTCGTTTGTAAGCATGCAGGCGTTCGAGTGGACCAAGCTGATCCTTGAAGGTGTCCGCCCCTGGCACAACCCCTGGGGCGCGCCGCAGTTCGGATCGTGCTTTTTCATGATCACGGGGTTTCACGGCTTGCACGTTTCGATCGGAGTGATCTATTTGACCACAATCGCCATCAAGGTCTTTCGCGGTGACTTCGAACGTAAGGGGAATTACGAGGTCGTGGAAATCGCTGGCTTGTACTGGCACTTCGTCGATCTGGTCTGGGTATTCATCTTTGCTTTTTTCTATCTTTGGTGAAGGGCAACATGGCACACGACACTACAGCCACCGAGCACGTGGTCGCACATCCCATTGATGGTCAGGGCGGCAACACACACGGCCAACAGCATCCGCTGGGCATATATTTTGCCATCTGGGCGTTGCTCTTTGTGCTCAGCACATTCTCGTACCTCGTCGACTATTTTCACTTTGTTGGATTCACCAGATGGGCCTTGATCCTGCTATTCATGTGGTTGAAGGCGGGACTGATCGTCGCCGTTTTCATGCATATGAGGTGGGAGCGCTTGGCTCTGATGTGCGCCATCCTGATTCCGCCGCTGTTGTTGGCGGTGCTGGTCGGCCTGATGTCGATAGAAGCAAACTATACTTATTGGACGCGGGTCATATTTTTTGGACTCCTCGGGGGACAACCGAGCCACGGTTGACACGCAATTTGGTCAACTGAACAACTTGCCTAAAACCAAGCTCTGGATGGCGAAGCCAACGCGGAGGTGGTGCGCTCCGGCCTAGCGAACTCGGCCGCGATCGCTCACCGATGGCCACTTGCTGTGGGTGCCGGCAGCGCCGCCGGTGCGTCGGCCCAGGAGCGCATGAACGCGATTAGGTTCAAACGATCGCTCGCATGGGGCACACCAGCGAACGCCATCTTGTTGCCGGGGATGTAACGCGCGGGCGAACGCAAATAGCGGAAGATTTCATCGTAAGTCCAAGTCCCGCCCTTGCTCTGCATCGCCGTCGAATAGTTGAAGCCTTCGTGCGCTGCGCGTGGACGCCCAATGAGACCGAAGAGATTGGGGCCGATTCTATTCGGCCCGCCCTTGCTCCAGTCGTGACACTGCGCACATCGCTCGGCGACGAGTTCGCCGGCGGCTCGATCGGCCGATGGAATAGCACTGGCAAAGTCGGGCAACGTTTCCTCGGCGAGAGCGGCCGGCGCGCCGCCTTCCACGGCCAGACTGGCCGAGATCGTGCGTGGCATATTGTGCATGTAGCCGAGCAATTTGGCGCGATCGGCGTCCGACGCCAAGGCTTGTGGCCAACTCCGGCGCAGCCCAGCAAGATCGACGTCCGGTCCGTTCATGCCGGCAACCTGGTAAGCCGGACGTTCGGGATATTGGACCTGAACCACTTCGCTGCCCACGAAGTTGCAAATCACGACCAAAGCCAGCGATCCAAGAATCGCGACGCCGAACTTACCCATTTCCTGCGGATCCATGAGGAGCTCTCAGGTGTGTGATATTGGGAAGCTTTGAGTCGGATTGTTGCTCGCCAGCGAGTGCTGTCAAGCCGCCTAGGGCTAAACGCGATGCGATCGTCTTTGGGCCCGCACGACCTGATTGGGACACATCGCACGACCGCAGATGAGCCGCGCAAGCGGACTTCCGAATGAAGCGCTTCTAGACCGAGTTGGCTGATTTGTCTTGTAGCGGTTCTCCGACTTGCGTTTCCCCCGTTTCTGTACACAATGTCGCAGGCGACATTTCATCGCAATCGGGGGGACAACGTGGACGCAGCAGCGGCTTTCGGCCCAATACCGCGGGACGTGATGGCCCTGTTCGACGATGAGGACGAATTGAACGACGTCGTCGAAGAATTGCAGATCGTTGGCTTCGAACATGCCGACATAAGCGTGTCGCCGAGTTGGAAGACGATTGAGAAAAAAATCGGCCGCCACATCGCGACCGTCACCGAGTTGACCGACGCTCGTGATGCTCCACGTGCTGTTCCAGTCGATAGGGGCTCTTTTGGCCTGGCTCAGGGGGCCTGTATCGCCGGCCCGCTCTATGTTTTCTCGTGCGGAGTTGCGATTGCATTCGCAGCGCGCGGCGCGGATCTCGCAGTGATTGCGTTAGCGGGAGCTGCTGCGGGCGCGATGGGCGCGGTGCTTGGTGTCTTGCCGGCAATCTGGCTGCGACAGTGGCACAAACAGTATATTGGCGACCTGCTCGATCACGGCGGCTTGGTTCTGTGGCTGCGAGCCCTGGACGAGAACCATGAGCAGCGCGCACGAAGAGTTTTGGCCCGTTATGCCGCGCGCGATGTCCACAACAGCATTGCTGCGTGATGGCCCCGCTGCCGAGACAGCCTAGATGTCATCGCGCACCGCGCATTGGTGCGGGTTCTGCTTTCAATCTGAGATTAAGGGGACTTCGATCGTGTGCCTGCGAAGGCAAACGATGGAACTGAAATGATGGGTTGACCGATCATTCCCCTCAATTGGGAGACGCGATCATGGCGAACGACGAGACTGTCGCCGGTGCGGAATCCGCTTCTTTGAGAATCGACAAGATCGGCATGGCCGATCTTAGTGACGCACTCAAAAAGGGCTATGATGACTTTGTGGCGATGCCGAGCCATGCAGTGTTCCTGGGCGTAGTTTACCCTGTCATCGGTCTTATTATTGGTAGATTTATTTCGGGACAGTCGCTCCTGCCAATGCTGTTCCCTGTAATGGCCGGATTCGCACTGGTTGGTCCCTTCGCGGCGACCGCGTTATACGAACTGAGCCGGCGGCGCGAGTTGGGTGTTGATGCATCCCCGAGCCATATTCTGGAGCTGCTGCGGTCTCCTGCGATTGGCGCCATTCTGGAACTTGGCGCAATGTTGTTGCTTGTCTTCTTTGTCTGGTTGGTGGCGGCGCGAGCGATCTATCATTCGACATTCAACGATGTGATGCCGGCGTCGGTTGATGAATTCGTCCACCAAATCTTCACAACGCAGGCCGGTTGGACCCTCATTGTCGTGGGAAACGGAGTCGGCCTTCTTTTCGCCGTGGTGGCGTTCAGTCTCAGCGTTGTGTCCTTTCCGCTGATTGTCGACCGACATGTCAGCGCGCTAAAGGCCGTGGTCACATCACTGCGTGCGGTCGGAGCGAACCCCGGAGCGATGATCGTGTGGGGCTTGATCATTGCGGGCTCCCTGGCGCTCGGCTCGCTTCCCTTCTTTGTTGGCCTCATCGTCGTACTTCCCGTTCTGGGACATGCCAGTTGGCATCTCTATCGCAAGATCGTCCCGCACTGATTCTTCGCACGGAAAATCAGCGCTACGCGACCCGACGACCGTCTGGCGGCCTAGTGGCGACCGGACGAGGATGAACTTGAAGGACAACAGCCGCCATCCTCGAATCTGGTTCGCATCTTTGAGCCCCGCGTAGCGTCGATAGATCAGATGTCCGCGTTCCATCCAAAGCAGGCGTTCCGCTAATAGCGTGAGTCCTGTGCGCAACAGAGCGGATGCGCACCCAACAGTCATTTTCTACTGGACCGGCGGGGGCGTTCCCGGGCACGACAGTAGTGCGGATTCGAGACGAGACAGCGCATGTTAAGGTGGTTCCAGGCGCTCATGCCCAAGGAAGAGCGGTTCTTTGGCCTGTTCGACAAGCACGCGCGTACGCTGGTTGACGGAGCGGAGGCACTATCAATGTTGCTGGGCGGACGCGCGAGTGTCGCCGACGCCTGTCGCCGGGTCATGGATTTCGAGAACCGGGCCGATGAGATCACACGTGATGTCCTTGTTCTGACGCGACGGTCATTCATCACTCCGTTCGACCGCGGCGATATCAAGGAACTGATCACCGCACTGGACGATTCGATCGACCAGATGCAGAAGACGGCCAAGGCGATCCTGTTGTTCGAAGTGACGACATTCGAGCCGCAAATGTCCCAGATGGGCGACATCATTGTGCAGACTGCAAAGCTGACGGTCGATGCGGTGGCTCTTCTCGGATCGATGCGTCAACAGGCTTGGCACTTGAATGGAATCACCGAGCAAATTATCCGTCTGGAAGAGAGCGCCGACGGATTGCACGATCAGGGTATCAAGGCCCTCTATACAAGATACCGCGCCGGCAACGCGATGGACTACATCGTCGGTACAGAAGTCTTCGACCATCTGGAGCGCGTCATGGACCGGTTCGAGGACGTGGCCAATTGCATTAGCGGCATCGTCATTGAGCAAGCCTGAGCGACAAAGGATGCCAAACCTGTGACTGCGCTGGTCCTGGCATCACTGATTGCCGTCGCACTCTTGTTCGACTTTTTGAATGGTCTTCACGATGCGGCAAATTCCATCGCGACGATCGTCTCGACGCGCGTCCTGTCGCCCCGCTACGCTGTCGCCTGGGCCGCGTTCTTCAATTTCATCGCCTTCCTGGTGTTCGGTCTGCACGTGGCCAAGACGATCGGAACCGGCATCGTCGCGCCCAGCGTGATTACCGATCAGGTCATTTTTGGCGCATTGATGGGAGCAATAGTTTGGAACATCGTCACATGGCTCGCCGGCATTCCGTCCAGCAGCTCGCACGCCCTGGTGGGCGGACTGGTCGGAGCCGGATTCGCCCATGCCGGCTGGCACGCTGTCGTCTGGAACGGCTTGAGCAAAACGATCGGTGCGATCGCACTGTCGCCTGCCCTGGGCTTTGTTCTGGCTCTGGTTCTCGTGCTTGGGGTCTCCTGGGCATTCGTGCACACCAGGCCTTCACGGGTGGACTGGTTGTTTCGACGCGTTCAGTTTGTCTCAGCTTCGCTTTATTCGCTCGGACACGGTGGCAATGATGCCCAGAAGACGATGGGTATCATCGCAGCGCTACTTTTTGCGCACGGCGCCATCAAAGGCGACTTCTACATTCCGTTCTGGGTCGTGCTGAGTTGCCAGGCGGCCATGGCCCTCGGAACGTTGTTTGGCGGCTGGCGGATCGTGCGTACGATGGGCTCGCGAATCACCCGGCTATCGCCTCTTCAGGGCGTTTGTGCCGAAACCGCGGGCTCGATCACTTTGTTCCTGGCAACCGGCATGGGCATTCCCGTCTCGACCACCCACACCATCACGGGTGCGATCGTGGGTGTTGGAGCGGCCCGGCGGACCTCCGCGGTTCGCTGGAACGTGGCTAAAGACATTGTTATCGCTTGGGTGGTTACGATGCCGGCCGCTGGCGCCGTGGGCGCCGTCTTTTACTACCTGTTTGGGATGGTAGGGTGAAGGCAGACGTAGCAACTCTCCGCCCCGCGGCGGCCAGAAAGGCGACAGGCATCCAGTATGCCGCGCTGCCCTATCGCGTGGTCGGCGATAAAGTCGAGATTCTCCTCATTACTTCGCGCAGGACACGCCGCTGGATCGTTCCTAAGGGTTGGCCAATCGAGGGACGTCAACCGTTCGACTGCGCTGCCCTTGAAGCTCTAGAGGAAGCAGGGGTCAGCGGAGAGGTTCAAAAGCGACCCATCGGATACTATCGCTATGTGAAGCACTCGAAAAAGCGACCGAGCATGCTGTGCAAGGTCGAACTATTTGCCTGCAAGGTTACGCAGCAACGAAAAGCCTGGCCAGAGAAGGACGAACGAGAGCGACGTTGGTGTTCGGTCAAGGAAGCTGCGGCTGCTGTGGACGAGCTTAAGCTACAGCTCCTAATTCTCGAATTTGGCGCGAACGTTTCTGCGGCCTTGCCATCTGGATCGAACCCCAGGCGGCACGTCTGACGGCGCCATTCGGTCGACGTCTCTGCAATGCAATGACTGACGTACCTTCGGCTGGACAGTGGCATTGTCGAATGACGATTTCGGATCCACCACAAACATTCAGATGGCGGTAGCCCAGGCTGCAAGCGACGACTTCGTCAGCAGCATGCTTACGTTCAGAACGCGACATTCGTTTTCCGTGTTGAGAACGTACGGCCAAGTCCATATTGAACGAGAGCCAGCAATGCTCCGGATACCGGCCGTCGCACGAGTGAACCAGTTAACGTCTGTAAATTGTCATGCCCCCGCCATGGATGCGTTGAATTTATTGAGAAATTTGTCTTCCACAATGTGGTTTCGATAGACGTTTAGAGATCGTTTTAGACATCAATTAAAACCTATAGGGAATGATGGCGTCATCGAGTTTCGTTTTGGGAGCAGGTTCTATGAAGACATTTGCACGCTTCATCGCAGACAATAGCGGCGCCACGGCAATCGAATACGGCCTGATCGCGGCTCTGATTGCTGTCGTCATCATTGCGGCCGTGACTGCCGTCGGCACTCAGCTGTCGACGACATTCACATCCGTTTCCACCGGTTTGAAATAATACGTTCGGAACAGCGCGATCAGTATTTCGCGGTTTTTCGGAACTCGCGGAAGTGGCACATTGGGATGGGGGGCCGGACAGATTCACTGTCTGGCCGCCTCCTTTTGTCGAAGCTTGAAGGCCGAGTTCTCCAAATAGTGCCAAAGTCAGCTGGGCGGCATGTGTTTCACCTGACGGACAATATCGGCGATTTGTTTCTTCCGCTTGTTCAGTTGCTCCAGATGCAACGAAGCCAAACGCATAAACAGTGTGTCGCCGTCGGCTGTCAGGCCCACCATTATCGATCTTCTGTTCGATCCCGGCCTCCGCTCAACCAGACCCATGGCCGACAGACGATCAATCAACTGAACGGCGCCGCTCGGCCCGATGAGCAGCTCGCTGGCAAGCTCCCCCACAGCGATCGCACCGTTGGAGTGCGCCTTGATCGACAGCAGCGCGTGATACTGCTGCGCGGTCAAACCCGCTTCTTTCGTGACCTCCTCGCTGAACGCCAGGAAGCGTCTTAGCGCATTGCGGAAACCTGCGAGTGCTTGAATCTGAGCTTGGTTGATCCGCTTCAACGCATACACCGTTCTATCGCTAGCTGCTCGCGTTTTGTCGAACCAGTCGACTCACCTGCCGCCCCGAGGATGGGCCGACCAAAAAACTCCGGGAAGGCAGGCAGATGGCCCCATACGCACGCGACGTTTCAGATTCCACCACCAAGCGGTTATGTCGCAATTGACCGCGACGAAATGGAATCCAGATTCTCAAGTATTGGAGGGAGCGACCCTTAAGTCACGTCAGGCCATGGCTCGTTTGAGTGTAGTACTTTGGACTACACGCGAGTGCCTTCGCCTTATTGACCTTCGCGCTGACGAATGGCTTCCCTGAGCAATTCCGCGGCAGTGCCCAGCTTCAGCTTTTGCTTGATGCGGGCGCAATATGCTTGAACCGTCTTGATGCTGATGTTGAGAACGGTCGCGATCTGCCTAGTCTCGACACCGCGTCCGAGCAAGTCGAAAATCTCGAGTTCGCGGTCGCTGAGACTCTCCACAGCAGAACTCGAGCTTTCGCGCCCACCTCCGGTGAACCGCTCTGCGAACAGATTCGAGATTGACTGGCTCACCGCCAGCTTGCCCTGCAGGACGTCGCGAATCCCCACAATGATTCGTTTGGTCGATTCGCTTTTCATGACATAGCCGCGCGCACCGGCCCGAATTGCTCGTTCGGCGTACACTCGCTCATCATGCATCGACAGAACGATCGATTGAGCGTCTGGAACAAGCGCCCTCATCGATTTTATGAGCTCCAGGCCAGAGCCGTCCGCTAGGGAAATGTCCACAATCACGATTTCCGCCCGGCTCGCAACGATCGCAGCCAACGCACCGTGCAACTCTGCGGCTTCGCCGATCACCAACAAATCAGGCTGTTGGTTTATCAAGCTGGTCAGGGACTCCCGCACCAGGGGGTGATCGTCCACCAGAAAAATTCTTTTTTTTGGCTCGGCGTTGTCATCGCGCATGGGAAATGTCATCGGAAAACTCGAGAGTGGGGACCACCAGCAGGAGTTCGGCTCCGCCCAACTCGGCCCTGCCGATTTGAAGGGAGGCACCAAGAACCTTGGCGCGATCCGCCATGATCCTCAGTCCCATGCCACTTTTTGATGGCACGCTTGAGGTCATCCCGCAGCCATTGTCGCTGATCGAGAGTCTGAGACCGGTTTCCGACGATTCCAACGCGGTGACGACCTCGGTCGCGGAACCATGCTTTATGGCGTTGCTGACGGCTTCCTGGGCGATGCGGTAGAGGTGACTCGCAACCGCCGACGACCGGACGAGCACAGGCGAATCGCACCGGAAGACTGACTTGACGCCATACATTTCGGACGTAACGCTCGAAAACTCTTCCAGTGCCTGCATCAGTCCATCGGCGCGCATGGTCACGGGATCCAGACCTCGAGCTATTCCTCGCGCAAGGGCTATCGCTTCTTCGACGTAACCGACAATCCGTTGCGTCTCCGGCGATTCGGCAGCGCCGCGCGCCGTCAGCTTCTCTGCCAAGACCTGCGTCGCAATCGCCGTGCCGGCCAGGTGTTGACACAAACCGTCATGCAGATCCTGGCCGATCCGGCGCTGTTCACGCTCACTTACGGCAAGGAGATCGCGTTCAAGTCGCTCGCGCTCGGCGATTTCATGCGTCAACTCTGCGGCACGTTCTTCCACGCGACGCTCCAATCCGCGCTGGAGCGAGTTCAAGCGGTCGAGCAGGACGATCAGGAAGGCGTAGAACCCAAGCCGAATGGAAGCATTCCAGAACGGTACGAATATAATGGAGTAGCCTTTATCAACTCCGTAATCGCCGACCATCCAAACCGTGACACTTAGGAGTGCAAGCGCGAATGCGTAGATTGGTCCCAGGAACCACGCCGCGATCGAGATCGGCAAAACATAAACAACGGAAAAGGAAACGTCCTTTCCCGTAATGTAGTCGACGTATCCAATGGCGAGGACCAAGGCGAGCGTGAACAGAGCGACTTCGACGTGTGAGCGCCTCGCCCCCCAATGGCCGAATCGCGTTTCGAGGTCGGCAATCGTTTTGGCGAGTTGCATCTCATAGTGTCCGCTGTCTTGACGAGAAAAGTATGCCATTGACGCTGAGGATCAAAGCACAGACTTTGACATTGAGCATTGGCGCCATGCCGGAAATGCTTTTCCATCCACACTGACGTTCTGGAATTGCCACTGCAGCTTACTGTCGAGCGGCACCGAAGTTCGGCCTTCGCTCAAAGCGGCTATTGGCCCCACCTGGAGTACCACGAGTCAGCGTGTCTGAACTTTTGCAACAGCATATCCGATCGCGTGGTTGTCGCGGTCGGCGGGCGTTGCCGCGAAACCGGCACTCGTGCGCACTCCGATTGACCGTCCCGCGATCAACGAAATTGGTTTAGATCAGTTTTCCGGTGTGACAGTGAGGTCGCCGTGCGGACGGCTCGTGACGCCGAAGTTCTAGCCGCTTACCGGATTGGCTCGATCTCGCCGCTATCGGTTTTTCGCGACATACGGCGCCAAGAGAAAATAACGTTGGCATTCCCAGGACGAACGAGTCGCAGATTGGCTGCAATAGGCGGATGCCTGACGTTGGCGCGGAGGCCTTGGTTCGCGACGCGGCTCATACGAAGCTTCAAGCCGGTTTTTTGTCACCGGGACCGGAGGGCGAGGAACAATTTCGGCGGAAGCGCGAGCGAGATGCTGGTGCTTGCTTCGAACTTTGGCGTGAAACGCCGGTTCAACGCGCGCAATTCGACTTGCGTGGGTTGTCTTGTGGAGCAAGTTCCGCCCCGCGACGGCTTCGACGCGTCTATGCAGGACCTGTTTGGGATTTCGGAGCGCAAGGCCTGCAAACCGTGACTGTTTGTGGGCCGGGCGGTGGATGTTGGTGCAGGACAAGTGATCGACGGCGACCGGCTCCGACATGCAGCGGTCAAGCAGCGATTTTGCTGCCGGCACGTGGGCCGACGCTGGAGTGGCGACCAAAATGCAGGGCAATGCCGCCACGGCGAGCGACAAGAATGCAGCTTTGATCTTCATCGCCCTGGCTCCAAGAATTCAGGCGGCCAATCATGAATTCGACTCGTTATCGATTGGTTAGGAACCATCGTTGCCGGGAGATTGACAGGTTCACTCAATGAAGAAACGAGATCGTTGCATCGGTCGCGATCGGAATGCATTCTTTGCTGTGCCGGCCGGCTTTTTGTCTTCGCGAATTGCAGCGGAGTTCTTCGCCCGCGGCCGATCCGGCTACCCGACACGCGGCTAGTCGCTCTCGGAGGTACCGTGCATGCAAAGCAGGAACGTCAGATTGAGGACGCGATTTTGAATGCCAAAGTCCGAGCCTGAAGCCTTCGCCATCAGCGCACGGATCGCGGCGAAATTGGCGCAAACGGCAATCTGGCTGCGGGTATCGGTGAGCGGAGCTTGCGACAGCACGACCTTGACTTCGGCCAGCTGCTTCGGGGCGGTCTGCGACGCGAGCGCGGCGACGCGCGGCACGGCGCTCTGCTCGCGTGCCTGACCGGCCGGCGCGAATCCGCAGAGCAAAACGGCCACCAAACTCAAAGCGCTTTTCCGCATTTCGCTCAACCCCGCAGGTGAGGCAATCATCTCAGTCGATCATCGCGCCCTTGGGAAGCGAATGCGGGAAACAGCGCTAAGGAAAATTGGTAGACATCGTGAAAGATGTAACAAGGCAGCAACGCTGGATTGCCAATAGGCCTCAGTTACGAACCAGGTTGCGGCATTTCTTGCACAAGTCGGAACCTTTTTGTCGCCATAACGCAGCTGCTCGGATCGGAGCACAAACCGGCAAAACGACCAACTTGAGCGAAATTTGTTCCAGTTGGTGAGCCGTCATTGGCAATGCCAATCGGCTTCTTTTGCCCGAAGAATGCCCTTATCGTTCGGTCTCGTGCGCGAGAACCTCAGAGGTGCCCCTTCTATGGCCACGGCAAGCAAACTCGAATCTGCGCTAACATTGCCCGCATCGGCGTACCGGGAATGCGAGACGTTCGAGCGGGAAAGGCGCCGGATCTTTTCACGCTCCTGGCTGATGATCACGCACGAGAGCCAAGTTCGCTCGGTCGGCGACTATTTCGCCGCGAGCGTGGCAGGCTTTCCCCTGATCGTTGTTCGCGGCGAAGATGGTGCGGTGCGCGCTTTCCACAATGTCTGCCGCCATCGCGCGGGGCCGCTCGTGGACGACGGGCCGGGTAGGTGCGAAGGTGCACTCGTGTGCCGCTATCATGGCTGGCGCTATGGCTTGGACGGGCGGCTGGCAAGCGCCCGCGACTTCGGGCCGGCCCAAGGATTTGATCCGCGTGACTACGCGCTGCATCAAATCAAATGCGAAAGCTGGCGCGGCTTTATTTTCATCAACATGGACCCCGATGCGGGCGCTCTGGAGCGAACAGTGGCACCACTAGCCGCGCGCACCGCGCATCTGCCGCTCGAGGAATTCCGCTTTGAGCGCACGACTACGCATACCATTTCCTGCAACTGGAAGACTTATGTCGAGAATTATCTCGAGGGATATCACATTCCACTGGTCCACCCGTTCCTGAACGCTGCCGTGGACACGTCCAGATACGCGGTCAGCCTCGATCCGCCCGTGATATTCCATCATGCGCCGCCGCGTGATGGTTCGCCGGTCGAAGGGCTATGGGCCTGGTTGTGGCCGTGCCTCGGCGTGAACGTCTATGCCGACGGAATCCTGATGGAGCGAATTTGGCCCGTGTCAGTGAACGTCACACGGTTGGAGTATCTCTACTTCTTCCGGCACGGAATCGAGCCGGCGGCCATGGAGCGTTCTATCGAAGTGTCCGGAATCACGACGGTGGAGGACAAAACGATCTGCGAGGCGGTCCAGCGAAATCTAAACGCCGGAATTTACGACACCGGACGTCTTTCGCCCAAGCATGAGCAGGGCGTGGCGTGGTTTCAGCAAGAGTGGCGAAGATGGCTAGAAGGTCGCGAGGCCGACCCGCCCCGGTCTGACGGGTAGCCTCTCAATACCCGCGCCACCGAGCGGTCAATGACCTAGTAGCGCGAAGGTACGGCAGCGCTGACTCAGAACTTCTGGCTGAATTTCAGGCCAATCGTGCGCGGCCGGTTGGGTATTATGTAGGTCTGGGCACCGCAGACAGTCGGCGTGCACTCCGAGTAACGATACAAGGTCGCACGTTCGTCAAAGGCATTCTGGAGCGAGAGCTCAAGAGTCCAATCGTCCTTGCCGATGCCGCCCGTAAAGTTGGCGACAGTGTGGGCGGGATCTTTTCCAGTGATGCCGCGCTCAATCGTCCGCAAATCGTTCCAGCTGCTCCCATTATAGACGAGCGATCCCTGAACGTGCGCCTTGAACTCGTCGAGATTCCAGTCGTAACGCGCCGTCATGTTCGCCTTGAAGCGCGGCGTGATCGGAAGTTGCTGACCCTTCGGAGCCAAGATCTTG
>JANYBR010000454.1 GCA_025360685.1 Pseudomonadota bacterium | reverse complement strand
TATCGAACAGGACGTCGAGCGGGTCAGCCATCAAGACAGCCCCGACGATCTGGCGCGCAAGGGCCGCGACATCGAGCGCCGAGTGCTTGCGCGTGCGGTCGCGTTCCATCTCGACGGACGGGCGCTACCCAACGGGGCAACCACCGTCGTGTTCCGGGACTGAGCGATGAGCGCACGATTGATCGACGGCAAGGCTATCGCCGCGGAGCTTCGCGTCGCTGTCGCGGCCGAGGTTGCCGATCTGACGAAGCGCGGCATCAAGCCGGGGCTCGCCGTCGTCCTCGTCGGTGAAGATCCCGCGAGCCGCGTCTATGTTCGTAGCAAGGCCACGCAGACCGTCGAAGCTGGCATGGAATCGTTCGAGCATCGGCTCCCCGCCGACGCCAGCGAAGCCGCGTTGCTCGCGTTGATCGAAGGGCTTAATGGCGATCCGGCGGTGGACGGCATTCTGGTGCAGTTGCCGCTTCCGGCGCAGATTAACGCCAACCGCGTCCTGCGCGCGATCAATCCATCGAAAGACGTTGATGGATTCCATCCGATCAATGTGGGACGGGTGGCGACCGGGACGGGGGGCATCGTGCCGTGCACGCCACTGGGATCGCTGCTGCTCCTAAAGAGCGTCCGCGACAACTTCGCGGGCCTCGATGCGGTGATCGTCGGCCGCTCTAACATTGTCGGCAAGCCGATGGCACAACTGTTGTTGGGTGAGAGCTGCACCGTCACTGTTTGTCATTCCAGAAGTCGTGATCTTCCCGCAATTTGCCGTCGCGCGGATATACTGGTGGCCGCCGTTGGTCGGCCCGAGATGATCCGCGGTGAATGGATCAAGCCGGGCGCCATCATCATCGATGTCGGCATCAATCGGGTGCCAACTGCCGATGGCAAGTCGCGCTTGGTCGGTGATGTTGCCTTCGACGAGGCGCGCAAAGTGGCAAATGCGATCACGCCGGTGCCGGGCGGCGTTGGGCCCATGACGATCGCTTGTCTCTTGCGCAACACCGTGGAAGCCGCTCGCCAGCGCCGCGGGCTGACGTGACCGCGGCGAACACTATTCCGGAAGGAGGCGTCGTCACCATAACGACGACGCTGTTGTACGGGGGGGGCGGATTGAGGCGGAAATCGGCGTCCATGATCATGAACGCGGGCGCCGGCAAACGCTGCTGATCGACATCGATCTGCTGATCCGCCCGGTGCGTGGCCCTGCGCTCGTGGACACGCTCGATTATGGTGTGGTTGTGCGCGAAGCGCAGACGATTGCGGCAAGCGGCCACATCATTCTGGTCGAGACTTTCGCCGACCGGTTGGGGCGTGGGCTGCTTTCTTACTCGCCCATCGAGCGTGTGACAGTACGCATCGCGAAGCCCTCCGCGCGGGTGCCCACCGCCGACGTAGCCGGAGTCGAAGTTGTGATGACGCGAGGCCGATGCGGCTCCGCTCAAAAAGCTCGCAGCTCTGGGAATGATTTCTTAAGAAGAAAAATTTATTCCTCTCATTGACAGACCCGCCATACGCGCGATAAAAACGTTCACACGCGTCAAGCGACGGAGCATCTCATGTGTGGAATTGTTGGCCTATTTCTCAAGGACCGCGCGTTGGAGTCGCGCCTTGGAAGCATGCTTGGCGGCATGCTCGAAGTTATGACTGATCGCGGTCCCGACAGCACCGGCTTTGCGATTTACGGGCCCGGCACGGAGAGTGGCTTCAAGATCACTGTGCGCGGCAAGAATCTCGGCGGCCTGGCGGATGCGTTATCCAAGGCGCTTGGCGTCGCTGTTGGATCGGTGACGCGCGATACCCATCTCGTGCTCTCGCTTCCCAGGCACGCAGCCGACAAGGCGCGCGATTGGCTCGCCGCCGAGCGACCCGACGTTGCGGTGACAGGGGGTGGGCGCCGGATCGAACTCTACAAGGAGGTCGGTCTGCCGAAACAGGTCGTCAGTCGCTTTGGGCTTGAGCAAATGGCGGGCACTCACGGCATCGGTCACACCCGCATGGCAACTGAGTCGGCGGTCACGACCGCTGGCGCCCATCCTTTCTCGGCCGGTGCCGACCAGTGTCTCGTTCATAATGGTTCGCTGTCCAACCATCGCACCGTGCGCCGTAATCTGGAGCGTGAAGGGCTCAGCTTCACCACGGACAACGACTCTGAAGTTGCGGCCGGTTACCTGACGTGGCGCATGCAGGAGGGCGACAGTCTGAGCAAGGCGCTCGAGTCGAGCCTTGAAACTCTCGATGGTTTCTACACCTTCGTCGTCGGCACCGAGACCGGCTTTGCTGTCTTGCGCGATCCGATCGCGTGCAAGCCGGCGGTGATGGCAGAGACCGACCGGTATGTCGCTTTCGGCACGGAATATCGCGCGCTTGTCGGCCTGCCGGGCATCGAGAACGCTCGTCTCTTCGAGCCTGAACCCGCCCGTGTCTACGCCTGGGAGCGTCATTAATGCCTGTCGTTGACCTCGCCACGGTGTCAATTCGAGACCTCAATCGCGCGCTTCACAATCTGCCCGAGAATACCAACGAGACAGGCTGGACGATCTGCAATCCCGGCGGCCGGCACTCCATCGCAGCCGGCGTCGATGCGCCTATCGACATCGAGATTGATGGTCATGTGGGCTATTACTGCGCAGGCATGAACAAGCATGCCGAGATCACCATCAACGGCAATGCGGGGGTCGGGCTCGCCGAGAACATGATGTCGGGTATCGTGCGCGTCAAAGGCGACGCGAGTCAGGCAGCCGGAGCTACAGGTCAGGGCGGGCTATTGGTCATCGAGGGGAATGCCTCGGCGCGCTGCGGCATATCGATGAAGGGCATCGAGATCGTCGTAAAAGGTTCGATCGGACCGATGAGCGCGTTCATGGCGCAGGCTGGAAGTCTCGTCGTTCTTGGTGATGCTGGCGAGGCGCTCGGCGACTCGATCTACGAGGCGCGGCTGTTTGTGCGCGGAGAAGTGAAGAGCCTGGGTTCCGATTGCGAGGAGAAGGTGATCGGCGACGAAGAGCGGACGATCCTGTCCGGTCTGCTCGGTCGCGCAGGCATCGATGTGTCGGTCGATGGTTTCCGCCTCTACGGCTCGGCTCGCCGCCTGTACCATTTCCATATCGACAACGCCTACTGATTGGACGAGACGATGAGCGAGAGCCTGCTGTCCACCCCGCGAACCCCACCGCGCTTTTCCGCAACTTTTGATCCCTATACCATTTCGCAAATCCATCGCGCGGCGGCGACCGGTATCTATGATATTCGTGGCGGCGGTGCAAAGCGAGCAGTGCCGCATTTTGACGATTTGCTGTTCCTCGGGGCGTCCATGTCGCGCTATCCGCTTGAAGGCTATCGCGAGAAATGCGGGACCGATGTCATTCTCGGCAATCGGTTTGCGAGCAAGCCAATCAAGCTAAAGACACCGGTGACGATCGCCGGCATGAGCTTTGGTGCACTATCGGGTCCCGCCAAGGAGGCGTTAGGGCGCGGAGCGAGCGCAGTCGGCACCTCGACGACGACCGGCGACGGCGGCATGACTCCTGAAGAGCGCGGCCATTCGCAGACGCTCGTATATCAGTATCTGCCCTCGCGCTATGGCATGAACCCCGACGACCTGCGGAGGGCGGATGCGATCGAAGTCGTTGTTGGCCAGGGCGCAAAGCCTGGTGGTGGAGGGATGCTGCTCGGCCAGAAGATCAGTGCGCGCGTTGCCGGGATGCGCTGCCTGCCCGAAGGCATCGACCAGCGCTCGGCGTGCCGCCATCCAGATTGGACCGGTCCGGACGATCTCGAGATCAAGATCGGTGAATTGCGCGAGATCACCGACTGGGAGAAACCAATTTACGTCAAGATCGGCGGGTCGCGGCCATACTACGACACCGCGCTCGCGGCCAAGGCCGGAGCCGATGTCGTTGTGGTCGATGGTATGCAGGGCGGTACAGCGGCCACGCAGGAAGTGTTCATCGAAAACGTCGGCATTCCGACCCTCGCATGCATCCATCAAGCGGCACAGGCGCTCCAGGATCTCGGGCTTCATCGCAAGGTGCAATTGATCGTATCGGGCGGTATCCGGACCGGTGCCGATGTCGCCAAAGCGCTGGCGCTTGGTGCTGACGCGGTGGCGATCGGGACGGCTGCTCTGATCGCGCTTGGCGATAACGATCCACTTCTCGAAGAAGAATATCGCAAGCTCGGTACGACTGCCGGGGCCTATGACGACTGGCAGGAAGGCCGCGACCCGGCGGGCATCACCACGCAGGATCCGGAATTGGCTGCACGCCTTGATCCGGTCAAGGCCGGTCATCGCCTTGCTAATTATCTGTCAGTATTGACGCTTGAAGCGCAGGCCATTGCGCGCGCTTGCGGGAAAAGTCATGTCCACAATCTGGAGCCCGAGGATCTGGTCGCGCTTACTATCGAGGCGGCCGCCATGGCTCGGGTACCGCTTGCGGGCACTGACTGGATACCGGGCGTTCCGGGGCGCGGACTCTGAGGCCGGCGCGATCGCATATTAAACAAGAAAAAACGACGACCGCGACGAATCAAACGCAACGCGGCTAACGAATGTGAACCCAGGGGGAATTGTTATATGGCGCTGGACCTTGCTGCGACTGCCAAAGAACGGTCGATAAAGTACTTCCTGATTTCCTATACCGACCTGTTTGGTGCGCAACGCGCGAAGCTTGTTCCCGCATCGGCGATAGCCGGCATGGCGAAAAACGGAGCCAGCTTTGCTGGTTTCGCGACGTGGCTGAATATGACTCCCGCCGACCCGGATCTGTTTGCCGTTCCCGATCCCGACAGCCTGATCCAGCTTCCGTGGAAGCCAGAGGTGGGTTGGCTGGCAGCTGATCTCTATATGGGCGGCAAGTCCGTTGAACAGGGCCCCCGCAACCAACTCAAGGCGCAGATGGCGCGGGCCGCGGAGCGCGGTCTCGAAATGAAGACCGGCGTCGAATGCGAATTCTTCTTAATCGCGCCCGATGGCTTGGCCATCGCGGATTCCGCCGATACCCAGGTGAAGCCCTGTTACGATCAGCAGGCGCTCATGCGCCGCTATGATGTCATCACCGAAATCTGCGATGCGATGCAGACGCTTGGCTGGCAACCCTATCAGAACGACCACGAGGACGCGAATGGCCAGTTCGAGATGAACTGGCATTACGATAATGCGCTCGTCACCGCAGATCGTCACGCGTTCTT
>JANYBR010000422.1 GCA_025360685.1 Pseudomonadota bacterium | reverse complement strand
TGACTCGGATCTTTATACCTATGGCTACCGCTTCAAGCCCTGGGTTGGTCCGCCGATTGCCAGCGGCGGAGCGATCCGCGAATACATGAGTGAAGTGATCGACGAATATGGTCTGGCTCGCCACATCAATTACGGCCACCGCATCGGCGCAGCATCGTGGTCGTAGTAGCCCTGGCACATCCACAGGAAGTTCGCGGTAAGGCGCACGGTCCCGCCGGTATCGGTGCGAATGGCTTCGATCGACCAACGCTTGTCGGTGCTCGACCATTCGGCCGACTTGATCTGGTGCTTGTAGCGGATGTGCTTGCCGAGATCATTTTCCGCGATGACCTCGCCCATGTAAGTGAGAATCTCTTCTGCTGAGGCAATCGGTGCGCCGGTCCACGGCTTGAAGCGATAGCCGAAGGTATAAAGATCGCTGTCCGAGCGGATGCCCGGGTATTTATGCGTCAGCCAAGTGCCTCCGAAACTCTCCAATGCCTCCAAAACCAAAAAGCTTGTGCCGGGACATTGCGTGGCCAGATGATAGGCTCCGCCTACTCCGGAAATTCCCGCGCCCACGATGAGGACGTCGAAATGCTCGGTTCGCTGTGCTGCGGCGTGCGGGACAGTCGCTGTTTCGTTCATGGCACGGGGTCGTTTCGAAAGGAGTGGACGGCGTTTAATCTGCGACTCGCAGATATCATCCATTGTCTTGGACCTTCGGCCTCGTGTTCCTTGATCGAAGTCAATGTGCCGCACCGTGCGGGATGAAATTCACTGCGAACTTGCACTTCCTGCCAATTTGACGCGCCCACCCAGAATGTCCGTCCTGCGCGAGCAAGATTGACCTGGATCAGTCTTGTGACGTGACCGCCGCACCACACTTTGCCGGCTTGGTCGAATTTCAGGGAGACTCAAATGGACGCATTGCCGCAGGCGAAGATCGTCAAAAAGGGCAAGTGGCAGGTCACGATGACGCCCGATGACCTCTATCGAAATCCGATGGAAATCGCCTGGACGTTCGACTACGCGCTCGGCAAGGGGAAGGTCGAGGAACTCTATAAGCGCGCAAAGCAGAACCAGTGGGATTCCGACGAGCTGCTGCCCTGGGACACGCAAGTCGATCCCTCGAGCCCGCTGATCCAGGACCGCTCGTCGATGTACTACAAGATGCCGTTCTTCCAGAAGCTGTCGAAAACACAGCGCGAGACGTTCACGGCCCACTCGACGGCCCAGTTGCTCTCGCAGTTCCTGCATGGCGAGCAGGGCGCATTGATGACGGCTGCCTGCGTTACTCATTCGGTTCCTGATGCCACCGCCAAACTGTACGCAGCCACGCAGACCATGGATGAGGCGCGCCACGTCGAGGTCTATGCCCGCTACTGCGAAAAGATCGCCATGGTCTATCCGATGTCGCCATGGCTGAAGGCTTTGATCGACGCGACGCTCAAGTCGGATCGCTACGAGAAGGTCATGATCGGCATGAACATGATCGTCGAAGGCTTGGCATTGGGCGCCTTCAACAACATGTACCACACGACTAACTGTCCCCTGCTCAAGCAAATAACGTTCAATGTCATGCGCGACGAGTCTCGCCATGTCTCGTTCGGCCATGCCTATCTTGGACCGGTCATCGCCAGGCTCGATGAAGCGTCGCGCGAGGAGCTTGCAGATTTCACATTCAATGCGATCAACTTGATCGTTCAGGCCACGATGATGGGCGGCAATCAGGGTCTGGCCAGCAAGCTCGATCCGGGCTTCGTGCAGGTGCTTCACAATTCGCAGATCGACGAAAAGGACTTTTTTGCCGGGCTGGAAGAAGCCGCCAAAGCCGGCGTCGAACAGGAACTGCCTCCGGGCCAGATTCACTCCCTAAAGGATCTCATGCTTCCGGCTATCGCGCGTGTCGGCCTCATCACCCCGACAGCGCGGAAGAAGTATGAGAAGGTCGGAATTCCGATCTTCGAGGATCCACGCGTTCTCGAAGCGATGGAGGGCGGCATGCCGCAAGTAAGAGCGGCAGCCGAGTAGACCTCCGCCATAGCGGCCTCGTCCCTCTCTGCCCCTTGGGACGAGGCCGTTTTTCCTGGATGGAATGATGTCGCGCGCCGAACTTCTGGCCTCAAGGGTGCCTCGATACACGAGCTACCCGACAGCGCCCCACTTTCACGCCGGCGTGAATGCCTCCACCTATGAGAGTTGGCTGCGGCAGCTACCTGCCGGGCTGCCGCTTTCGCTCTATGTCCACATTCCTTTTTGCGACACGCTCTGCTGGTTCTGCGGTTGCCACACCAAAGTCGTGAACTCCTATTCGCCGGTCGCGTCCTATCTCGAACTCGTCCGGTCGGAATTGTCACGCGTTTCCGCTATCACGCGCCATGGCCATCCAGTGACCCATATTCACTTCGGCGGTGGTTCACCGACCCTGCTCAAATCGGAAGATTTCGCAGACATTGCCGCACAGATTCGCCGGGACTTCCCGGTGACCCGCGATGCGGAGTTTGCCATCGAAATCGACCCGCGAAGGCTGAGCGATGCGATGATCGCCGCGCTCGGCAAGGCAGGCGTTAACCGGGCGAGCATAGGCGTCCAGGACATTGATCCGGTCGTTCAGCGCGCGGTCAACCGCATTCAACCATTCGAAACAACCAAGGCGGTGATCGAGAAGTTGCGGGCGGTCGGCATAGACAATTTGAATGTCGACATCATGTACGGCCTGCCGCGTCAGACCGTTCTTCATGTCGCCAAGACCATCGAGGCGATGATTTCCTTGAAGCCGAACAGGCTCGCCGTATTCGGCTATGCGCATGTCCCGCACCTGAAGCGCCACATGGCGTTGATCGATGCGAACGCGCTGCCGTCGACGGAGGAACGCATCGCGCAGTTCGGTCAAGCGCAGCGCGCGCTTGTTGCTGCCGGCTATGTGCCCATCGGTCTAGATCACTTCGCATTGCGGCAAGATCAGATGGCGATCGCTGCACTCAATGGCGCGCTGAATCGCAATTTTCAAGGCTATACGACGGATGCAGCCCCTGCATTGATCGGCGTCGGTGCTTCCGCCATCAGCAGTCTGCCGCAGGGCTACGCCCAAAACGAATCCGGTGTGCCGCGTTATCGCGAACTCATCAAGGCCAGCAAGCTTCCCACCGCCAAGGGCGTTGCTCTAACCGCAGAAGACAGGGTCCGCCGAAGGGTGATTGAACGGCTGATGTGCAGCCTGAAGGTCGACCTCGCCGTGATCGCCCGCGAAAGTGGCCTGGCGCCGGACCACTTCAGTCGTGAGCTGGCCGCGCTCGGGGAAGTTGAGAAGGCTGGCTTCGTCGTCATAGACGGCTGGAAGCTTTCGGTGCCACCCGGCGAGCGTTCTGCGGTCAGATTGGTCGCGGCGATATTCGACGAATATCTTGATCGGACTGCGGCGCGGCACGCGCTGGCGGTCTGAAATCGCCGTCACTTGTCTTCGTCGTCGTCCAATAGGATTCTTGCGGCGGCTCCATCCGGATCGTCGTATTGGCCGCTCGACAGCGCCCAAAGCAGGCAGCCGAGCGCCGCAAGTCCGAGCGAAATGGCGGCAACGGCGATGAGCATCATTCCGGACATGTCAGGAAACCTTCCGCGGCGCCGCTATGCGCAACGCGTTCAATGTCACGATGAGCGATGACGATGCCATTGCGATCGCGGCGATGAGCGGCGTTACCAAACCTGCGGCCGCCAGCGGCACGGCGACGAGGTTGTAGAGAATGGCCACGGCGAAATTCTCCAGCACGCGCCGGCGCGATTGACGCGCAACGTCAACCGAAGCCACCACCGGGGCGAGCGACTCACCGTTGAAGACGATGTCCGCTGCTGACTGAGCGGCATCGCTCGCGGAAGCCGGCGACATCGAGACATGGGCCATCGACAAGGCGGCCGCATCATTGATGCCGTCACCAACCATC